>JADDPR010000293.1 GCA_016781775.1 Rubrobacter sp.
AGGCCCTCTCGGATGGCGTAGAGGACGGCCTGGGTGCGGTCGTAGACGTGCAGCTTCTTGTAGATGTTTGAGACGTGGTTCCTGACGGTCTTCTCGGAGATGTCGAGGGATCGGGCGATCTGCTTGTTGCCGTTGCCGCGGGCGAGCGATTTTATGATCTGCAGCTCGCGGTCACGGGATCAAGGCACGCGGGGCCTTTATAATTCGGGACATGGATGAGCCTAGACGTGCTGTTCGGGTCCGGGGTCTGCACGAGCAGGGGGAGGACGCGGATCTTCAGGGTACGACGCCCGCCGAGCGCCTCTCTATGATGTGGCAGCTCGCGCTCGACGTATGGTCGTTCAAGGGAGAGCCTGTTGCTGAACCCCGATTACCGAGACATGCTGTACGCGTTGTCAGAGGAGGGCGTTAGGTACTTGCTGGTCGGCGCGTACGCCCTTGCCGTACACGGGCACGTAAGGGCCACCGGAGACATGGATTTGTGGGTAGAGCGCGGGGAAGATAACGCCAGCCGGGTAATGGCCGCGCTGAAGCGTTTCGGAGCCCCTTTAGGGGGCATAGAGGCACGAGACTTCCAGACGCCCGACACGGTGTTTCAAATCGGTGTTGCACCTCGACGTATAGATCTACTGACCACTATAGACGCCGTCGAATTCGAAGAGGCGTGGCGAGAGCGAGAAGAAGTAGAGGTTGTTGGGCTGAAAGTCCCGGTGGTGGGGCGCCGCCATCTGCTGAGGAACAAGCGGGCGACCGGCCGACCGAAAGACGAGTCCGACGCCCGCTTGCTGGAAGGCGAAGAGGAATGAGGCCTATCGAGCGCCCTGTTTGCCGACACCGCCGTAGCCGGCGTGGTCAACCGCCGTCAGAGCGATCTTCTAACTGTTGCCCATACCGTCCACGTCCACGAGGCCCTCTCGGATGGCGTAGAGGACGGCCTGGGTGCGGTCGTAGACGTGCAGCTTCTTGTAGATGTTTGAGACGTGGTTCCTGACGGTCTTCTCGGAGATGTCGAGGGATCGGGCGATCTGCTTGTTGCCGTTGCCGCGGGCGAGCGATTTTATGATCTGCAGCTCGCGGTCGGTGAGTTGGGGAGCTGTGGGCTCCTCGTCGGCTTCTTCGAAGGCGAGGAGCATCTTGCGGGCTATCTCGGGGGCCATGATAGTGTCGCCAGCGTAGATGGTCCTTATGGCGCGGGAGAGGTCGTCGGGGGTGCAGTCTTTTAGGAGGTAGCCGTTGGCGCCGGCTTTTATGCCCTGGAAGACGTGGACGTCGTCGGCGTGGACGGTGAGGATGAGGACGCGGGCGGTTGGGAGGAGGTCGCGGAGCTTCCTTGTGGCCTCGACGCCGTTCATTACGGGCATGCTGATGTCCATCAGGACGACGTCGGGCTTGAGTTCGAGGCACATCTTTACGCCGCTCTCGCCGTCGTGGGCCGTCCCGACGACCTCCGTCTCGGGTTGCGCCCCGATCATCCTCCCGAGCCCGTCGGTGAACAGCGGCTGGTCGTCGACTATCGCAACCCGGATCACTCGGTACCCCCAGAACCCCGCGGCCATGTAACCGAAGCCACACTTTAGCATTGCTCGTATCCTTGGGACAGAGGTTGTGCGCGCGGGTTTCCCTAACGTCGGGCCGCTAAACTAGCGGGATGGCGCAGTGGCGAGAGAAGGCGGCGGGCGTTGCCCGGGTCGGGATGGCGTGGGGCGGCATCGGCGGGGTAGTGGGGTTCGTGATCTCCCTGCTCGGCCCCCTCGCCGGGCTCATTGCGGCCGGCTTCGTCGGCGCCTCCTGCGGGCGGCGCTGCACCCGCACCTCCGGGGAGCAGACGGCATCGGGAGGGGCCCTCGCCGGACTCTTCGGCGGGCTCGTCGCGGCGCCGGTCTTCGCCGTAGGGGCAGCGGCCGGGGCGGTAGCAGCAGCCCGGAGGATAGGGGCCGACACTATCGCCCTGACCCTGGAGGACGTGGTGGGCACCCCGATCCCGCCCGACGAGGCCTGGCGACTCTACCTCCTGAGCCTCGCTTTCGCCGCGATCTTGCAGGTCACTCTCCTCGTGATCAGCGCCGCGACCGCCGGCGCCCTGGCAACGAAAAAGGCCTGAACTACCGGCAAGTCCCCGCGAAGTGGACCTCTCCCAAGCTCCGCGGTCCGATGCCGCCCGACTCTTCCTCGCGTCGTATCCCTGCTTCACGTGAGTGCGGCTCCGCACCACTCTTGGGGTGTATGGGCTTGGTCATTGTCGTGAGGGTTTAAGCAGCGTGCTCTTGCGCTCTAGGTCCGCGGTTGGTCAGGGGCCCTGGTAGACCCGGGGTAGCCTCGACTAAATTTACTCCGAGGGGCGCTGCGGAGCATCGTGGAGAGCGTTCTATTCTGCTGTTGGCTCAAAGATCGTTGCGATGACGACGTGCGTAGATCGATACCCACAAACGTGAAGATGACGCCGATAGGGAGTAGCGGAGGCCCGAGGAACGGGTGGTAACCAGCTTCCGGCAGACGAAAGGGCGATCCCGCGAGGATGCGGGATCGCCCTCGTCTTGTGCCTGGCGCCTCTAGTCTTTCTTGGCCGCTTCGGCCGCGCCGTCGCCGAAGACGAGGCCCTCGTCGGCGCTTGGCTTCTCGTTGGGGCGGGTGACGCCGGCGTCGGCGAGGACCTTGTCCTGCTGGTAGCGGCGGATGGCGGCCTTGAGGGTGCCGAGGCCAAGGGTGGCGCACCTGGGACGGCTCGCGACGATCTGGCGCCCGAGCTGGTCGATCATCTCGTTGTAGTCGAGCGCGAGAACCTCGTCCATCGTGAGCTTGTTGTCGACGACCTGCTCTAGCAACATGCTCGACGCCGCCATGCTGATGGTGCAGCCCTCTCCCTCGTAGGAGACGTCGTGGATGTGCTCGTGGTCCTCGGCCCCCTTGAGGTAGACCGTCACCACGTCGCCGCAGCCCGGGTTGCCGCCGGGCATCTCGACGTCCGCACCCTCTAACTCTCCGCGATGGCGCGGCTTGTTGTAGTGGTCGAGGAGAATCTGTATCTGTAACTGCCTGTCCAACTTCTTACCTCTCTATGGGGAGACGTACGGAGTTGCCCCACTCCGTCCAGGA
>JADDPR010000233.1 GCA_016781775.1 Rubrobacter sp.
CTGCCCGAGAGGTCCGTGAAGGGGAACGGCACCAAGACCACTGACCCCCTCGGGTAACGCCCTTCGGCCAAGCGAGACCCTACCCCTCGGCGTCTTCGGCGGCGCGCTCGCCTATCCCGTCCCAGACGGCGTCGTCCTCGTTCTCCCAGAACGAGAAGGCGCTCGAAGAGGCCGCGAGCCACCCCAAAGTCTCCCGCTCGGCGCGCTCCGCCTCCGAGATCAAGGCCTCCTCGACCGCCTCCCGGTCTATGGGCGAGATGACGGCGACCGCCTCGCCCCGGTGGGTGATCAGCACCCTCTCCCCCATCCTCACCCGCTCTATGATCTCGCCCGTGTGTTGCTTGAGCTCCCTCGCCCCGACGCGCTCCACCCTTCCGCCCTTCCGCTCGCCGTTCGCGTCCCCTCGGGGCGCGATGTGAACACAAGTGTATCACTTTGTCTTCCTCGAACGCCTCGCGGGTTCCTACCAGCGCGACCTGCCGGCGGCGCGCGGGGCTTCTTCTTGCCGGGCGGCTTTCGAGGCCATCTCCGGGTAGCTCTCGGCCTGCTCGCGGGAGACGCTCGGGAAGCCTTCCAGGGTGTGGCCGGTGTTCAGGTAGTCCACGAGCGTCTTGGCCTCGACGCGGGTGCCGGCGAAGACGAGCTCGCCGCCCATGACCTCGGGGTCCCTGGAGACAATTCTTCCTTCTTCCATCCGGCTTCCTCCTCCGTCTTGGCCGGTCCTGCGCGGTCCTCCTCGGCCTGCTCCCTATTAATATAGGGACGCGCCTTTTCCGCCCCCAACGAACGTTCGGTGAGCCTCCCTCGGCGTTCGTCGCGGTGCGCGCCCCATTCGGGGGTCCGAGTCTTGCTTAGATGGAAACACTGCTCAAGCCGTCCTGCCCGCCGCTACCCCCGGTGCTTGGGCTCTGGCCCTCGACCCGGGACGCATTGCGGCGCGTCGCCCCGGCAGAGGACGTTGTAGGGGCGCGGCGGTCCCGGTTCGGGTCCCCGCCCTGCCGGACCACCGCGGGGTTCCCCCGTGCCGGGGCCGCGCTGATCCCCAGAAGACGTCGGTCTTCTTCCGAGTTCCTCCGGGTGGCGCTTGGCCCACTGCCTCCGGGTTAACTCAGGGGTGCAGGACCGCCCGCACGCAGCCGTCCTTCTTGTTCTTGAACAGGTCGTAGGCCCTTGCGCCCTCCGACAGCGGCATCGGGTGGGTGTCGAGGTGTGCCGTCGGGATCTCGCCCGCGGCCATGCGCTCGAGCAGCATGGGGATGTAGCGCTGGCCGTGCTGCTGGGCGCTCTTTATCGTGAGCGCCTTGTTGACGACGGCGCCCATCGGGAACTTGTCCACGAAGGTGCCGAAGACCCCGACGACCGAGACGATCCCGCCCTTGCCGCACGAGTAGATCGCCTCGCGCAGCGCCACGGAGCGGTCCTCCAGCCGGAAGGTCTGCTTGAGGGAATCGTAGGCGTACTGCAGGCCGAAGCCGTGCGACTCCATCCCGACCGCCTCGATGCACGCGTCCGGGCCGCGCCCGCCGGTGAGCTCGCGCAGGGCTTCGGGCACGTTCTCCCGGCTGTAGTCGAGGGTCTCGAGTCCCAGCACGTCCTCGACCATCCTCAGGCGCTCGGGGAGGCGGTCGATCACGACGACGCGCTCCGCCCCGAGGAGCTCGGCCGCCTTCGCGGCCATCTGACCGACCCCGCCGGCGCCCCACACCGCGACCACGTCGCCCTGCTTTATTTCGCAGAAGTCCGCCGCCATCCACCCGGTCGGCACCCCGTCGGAGGCAAAGACCGCCTCGTCGTCCGTCAGGCCCTCGGGGACCTTGAAGCAACCGACGTCGGCGAACGGCACCCGGACGTACTCGGCGTGGCTGCCGGCGTAGCCGCCCGTGAGGTGCGAGTAGCCGAAGATGCCGGCGCCGGTGTAGCCGTACAGGGCCTCGAACGCCGCCGGCTGGGCGTTGCCATTGTCGCAGGCGGAGAACAAACCCTGCCGGCAGTACCGGCAGCGGCCGCAGGAGATGATCGAGCAGACCACCACCCGGTCGCCCACGGCGAGCTTGCGCACCCCCGGCCCAGTGTCCACGACCTCGCCCAAAAACTCGTGCCCGAGGATGTCGCCCTTGCGCATCGCCGGGACGTAGCCGTCGATCAGGTGCAGGTCCGAGCCGCACACCGCGCTCGAGACGACGCGGATTATCGCGTCCCCGTCGCCCAGCACCTTGGGCTCCTCGACGTCCTCGACGGACAGCTCGTTCACGCCCATCCAGCACAACGCCTTCATCCCATGCCCCCCCTGCGTAGCACCCCGCTGATCTTTCGGGTCACGCGCTCCTCCCGCGGACCACGCCCGGACGGCTGGCCCTCGACGGTGACCCACTCGCCGGCCTCGAGGACGGACTTGATGCGCCGCAGGTCCTCACGCAACCGCCCCGACATGGAGCGGGCGGCGGGCCCCTCGGCGACGACGCGGATCTCCGTCCCGCGACCGTCGGGGGCCGGCGAGAGCAGGACCCCGAGCCGGAGCCCCTCCACGCCCGGCACCTCATGACGCGCCGGGGCGCCGGCCGCCCCCTCGTGCTCCCCCTCGGCCGGGGCCACTCGCGCCGGCAGCCCCGGCAGCCGGCCGTCCCCCGTCCACTCCGCGCGCACCTCCTCGAGCGGCACGACGACGGTCGCGGCGTGACGGACGGGGGAGCCCCCGTTGCTACCGCCGCCGGTTACGCGCCGACGGAGCAGGAGCACGGCGGCACCACCCGCGGCCGCCAGGGCGCTTGCCGCCAACGCCGCCCTCCCCCTCGTCTTCCCCCTGGTTGCCAAAGCCGCTCCCTTCCTCGGACGGTCCCGCAAGCTACTGCTACCCGCGCGGGGCGGGGCTAAACGGAGGACCGAAGCCCCACCGCGGCGATCGCCACGGCCGGCCCGGTCCCGAAGAATCGCCCGAAACACCGCGTCGCCGTTGATGCGTTCGCGGAAAACCCGGAAAACGAAGGATGGTGCGCTGCTCGAGCGCTACCGTTGGTGGTGGCGCAGGTGGCGGTGGAGCCTGAGCGCGGTGTTCGACCTACAT
>JADDPR010000156.1 GCA_016781775.1 Rubrobacter sp.
ACCTGCTGGTCTAGCTCATTGCTCATCAGTCGTCTAAGGGGGTTCGGGGAGGCCATCTGGCTCGCGGTAGTCCTGGTCGTCGCGTACCTGCTGCTCAACCTCGTCGTCGTATCATTCGGCTTCTACGAGATAGCCACGCACCCCGAGACCATCGCCGGTTGGCGGGACAGGGTCTCCAGCAGCGCGGGTAACCCCCTAGCGGTTATCGGGATAGCGTTTCTGGTCTTCCCGCGCCTGGCCCTGGGCCTCTCGGGGTTCGAGACCGGCGTGGGTATGATGCCGCTCGTCCGCGGCGACGAGGGGGACGAGCCCGAGAAGCCGATGGGCCGCATCCGCAACACGCGCAAGATGCTCGCGGTCGCCGCCCTTATCATGAGCTTCTTCCTGATAACCACCAGCCTTACCACGACCCTGCTGATCCCACCTTCGGAGTTTGGACCGGATGGGAGCGCCAGCGACCGCGCGATGTCGTTCGTGGCGCACCAGTACCTCGGGGAAATCTTCGGTACCGCTTACGACATCAGCACGATCTCCATTCTGTGGTTCGCGGGCGCCTCGGCGATGGCCGGACTGCTCAACATAGTGCCGCGCTACCTGCCGCGTTACGGCATGGCGCCGGACTGGACGCGGGCGCTCAGGCCGCTGGTCCTGGTCTACACCTTCGTCGCGGTCGTCATAACCATCGTCTTCGAGGCGAGCGTGGACGCGCAGAGCGGCGCCTATGCGACGGGCGTGCTCGCGATGATGACCTCGGCGGCGTTCGCGGTGACGCTCACCGCCTGGCGCGAGGGTTCGCGGAGGGCGGCGCTGGCCTTCGGGGTCGTCCTCGCCGTGTTCGTTTACGCTCTCGTGGCAAACGAGATTCAGCGGCCGGACGGGCTCGTGATCGCCGCGTTCTTTGTGGGCGCGATCGTCCTGACCTCCCTGATCTCGCGGGTGCAACGCTCGACCGAGCTCAGAACAGAACGGGTCGAGATCGACGAGACGGCCCAGCGCTTCATCGACGAGGCGGCGGAGCGAGGCGAGATCCACCTCGTCGCCCACCGGCGCCGGACCGGCAAGGAGGAGGAGTACGCCCGAAAGGAGAAGGAGCAGCGGGAGGACAACCACATCCCCGCGGAGGACGACATCCTGCTTTTGGAGGTGGAGGTGGAGGACGCCTCCGAGTTCGCGGACGTGCTCGAGGTGAAGGGCGTCGAGATCGGCAGGTACAAGGTGCTGCGCCTCAAAAGCTCGACGGTTCCGAACGCCATCGCGGCTCTCTTGCTGCACCTGCAAGAAACCACCGGCAAGAAGGCGCACTGCTACTTCGGCTGGACGGAGGGCAACCCGATCGTGTACCTGATCCGGTACCTACTCTTCGGCGAGGGCGATACGGCACCGGTGACCCGGGAGGTCCTGAGGGAGGCGGAGAAGGATCCCGAGCGCCGTCCCGCCATCCACGTTGGCGGCTGACCACCACTCGAACCCGGCCGACGGTGTCCCCCGAAGCGCAGGACGTCAAGCGGGAAATTCTGTAGATTTCCGATCCCCATCGTTGTAGCATGGACGGGTTAATTGACACCCAGGGGGGAACCTGATGGTACGCAACAACTTCACGATAACGTTGGCCGTAGTGGCCCTGATCGCGCTGGGGGGACTCTCGGCCCGGCTGACGCTCGCGCTCGTCGGCGACGGTGGGAGCTTCTTCGGGCAGGACTCCGCCTACGCCCAGGAAGATACGTTCGGCACCACGGGCTTCGACCGGACCACGAGCCAGGACGACGGTTCCAGTGAGACCACGCAGTATCAGACGGAAGAGACGACCACGACGCAGCAGTATGAGGACACCGTTAGCCAGGACGACAGCTCCGGCGAGACCACCCAGTACGAAACGACGCAGTACGACACCACCCCGCTGATGCAGTCCGGCGGTCCGGAGGACGGCCCCGTCCCCCACCTGCCGAGCGGCGGCTGCCCGGACGAATTCCCGGTCGAGAAGGGCGAAGCCTGTTTCGCCCGTTAAGGCAGGACGTAAGAAACAAATACGCCCGGGGCGGTCCCAGACCGCCCCGGGCGTTCGCTTTTGGGTCGGCGCTACCGCCGCTGACCGGACCTGGGAGAGGGGCAGTGAAGGTAACCCGCTGGAGGCCGGCGGCGCGCAGCGATGGCGTGGGCCGGAGAGGCCGGGCGGAGTCCGTTCGAGGGAGCCGGGGCCCACTGCCGGCAAGAGGGTGCTGTCCCTCCGAACACGTGGCCCGTCTCCTCGACGGTTTGAGGTCGTAGCTTCTCAGCGTAGCGGGGTTCGTCGCGGCCTGGTGAGGTTTGTGGTCTTCCGGGGGTACCGGCCGGAGCCGCTACTGGTGCTTCGGGGGCTCAGGCGAAGGCGACGCCGCCCGAGCGGCGGGGGTCGGCCGAAGCCTCGAACAGGCCCTCGCCGGTGCGGCGGACGGCGTTTACGGCTCCGAAGTACATCGACGGCTCGTCGTAGCTGAGGACGCGTTCGTAGAGGGAGAGGTCCGGCTTTCGGGCACCGGCCTCGTAGGCGAACAGGTCGCCCTCGGCGTGGGTGCGCGGGGCGAGCACGGCACTCTCCAGGGGCATCCCGAAGTCCACCACGTTCACGACGGCCTGGGCTATGGCCGTGGGGATGCGCGAAGCCCCGGGGGAGCCGAGGGAGATCACGTCTCCGTTCTCGTCCGAGACGATCGTCGGGCTCATGCTGGAGATCAGACGCTCACCCGGCGTGAGGGCGTGGAAGCCTTTGGGGTTCAGCTCGGGCTCGCCCAGGGTATTCCCCATCGGGATGCCGGTGCCGGGGACCACGATCCCCGACCCATAGCCCATGCTCGCGGTGATGGAGACGGCGAGGCCGGTCTCGTCGACGCACGAGAGGTGCGTCGTGTGCGGGTGGCCGAACGCGGAGCCGGAGGAGCCGGCCGCGAAGATACGCGCCCGCTGCGACTCTGCGTATTCCTCGCTCGTTAGCTTCTTGGCGACGCGGGCGTTCTCGTCGAGCTCGGTGTAGGCCCGGTCGCGGTCCTCGAGGGCGTACTTCATGGCGCCAGAGAGCACCTGCGCGTGCTCGGCGTCGG
>JADDPR010000076.1 GCA_016781775.1 Rubrobacter sp.
AGCAGCGCGCGGAGTTGATTGCGTGGCGGACGGCACAAGAGCGGCGGCAGTCAGCCGACGCAGCACGGCGGCAGCAGCAGGACCAGGAGCGGCGCCGTCCCGCATCCTAAGGCCCCTGCATGTGCACCTGTGCTGGTGCCGCGGAAACAGCACAACGGTTGCGGCCCGGGTCCTCGTGGCACGACCGCCGGGCTACATGGAACACCCTCACGGCATTGGAGGCTTTATGGATCACACGCAGCTTTGGCAGGACATCACGACCTCCATCCAGTACGCCTTGCAGCCCGGTATCGACCGCTTAACCGAGGAGCGGTTGATCGCGCGGAGCGATGCGTTCTTGGTGATGTTGCCGGGCATCAGTGGAGCGCAACAGCTGACCACGGTCGCCTTCTTGCGGCACTACCACACCACGCTGCACTACGAGCTCTGTCGCGGGGCGCGGCCGTATGCCAGCGCCGCCACCGTTGCCGGCCAACTCCATGACCTCACCCGTGCGGTCCTGGTGACCGGCGCGGCGGAGGGCCTGTCAATCGAAGCGGCGGTAGCGATCGCGCTCGTGCTCCACACACGCGGTCTTGCGCACTTCTGTGCCCTGCCCATCACAGCGGCGTAACGAACTGGCCGACCGTTGCTTGGTCGCTGTGGGCAGCGAGCACTATCCATGATTGTCATGGGCTGCATGGAGCCGTTCACCCGCGAATTACCGTGGAATATGCCGTCGAACTCAATCGCCTGATCCAGATGGAACTGGCAGGGTCGGTTGGCTAAGGACATCACCATGAACCCACCGATGACCGACGCGCAACTCCGCGTCATCCTCGCCGATGCGCAGCGCGACCAGCGCGGCGCCCAGCTGGGAGGCGCCAACCTGGAAGGCTTCGTCTTACGCGGCCTCAATTTGCGCGGTGCGTGGCTGCAAGGCGCCAACCTGGTGGGTGTCGATCTCCGGGACGCCTGCTTGAGCGATGCCTGGCTCCAGTGCGCCGATCTCCGCAGTGCGAACCTGGCGGCGGCGGATCTCCAGCGTGCCAATCTGGAACATGCCAACCTGACGGCCGCGAACCTCCAGCGGGCGAACCTGCAATCCGCCCAGGTCGGTGCTGCGAACCTGACACACACCGATCTGCGTGGCGCAGACCTGCGGGATACGTATCTGGGGATCCCAGGCATCGATCGAGCTGATGTTAGCACCGCCCGCCGAGCCGGAGGCGTGCTGACTGCGTAGCGAGCGCGGCTCTGGCACATAGCCGGGATCAGCCGCCGCCGTGAACGACGCCCAGCACTCGTGCCGGTCGTTGTCGGGACAGGCAGCTGAGCGCGGGTGAACGACGAGCCGGCGGACGATCTTCATTGGGGCATAGACCAGCTGCACGGCCCGGCGGATCACCGCCGGGCCAACGTCGAGCACTGACGTTGCGGCATGGTGGCAGAACGGAGTGAACGCGTACAGCGATACCAGATGACACAGGAGCGAAGCATGAAACGGGAAGACGTCCAGTATGACCAACGGGTGCGCGTCAACGTGCCAGGGATGGGTGATCATGGGCATGTTGGGACGGTCAAGCGTATCCGCGGCGGCGCCTGCTCGGTCCATCTCGATCGGGATCAGCGGCCACGACACCTGGTCGTCTTCTTCGCCGCAGATCTCGATCGCGTTACTGACGAACGACTGGTCGGCGCAGCAGCCTTCGCCGCTGATCCCGGGAGCGGAGCAACGGGATAGTGGTCTGATCGCCGTGAGCGGGGCGAGCAGTGCTATGCGCTGGATCGCAGCACTGCTCGTTGCGTGTCGTTAAAAGCCATCGAGAATCGTTAGCATACGATTCTTCGATGTTCGTACGCTCGGCCCGAATCCATGGAAGGTACCTTTTCGAGGGCGTTAAGCACAACCCCGTACAGGACAAATCTTTTTCCGAGCACTATATCGTTGATAGTGTATATACCAGATGGTATAATGTGTATATACACTACACACTTGGTGTGCGGCGCCAGGGCATCCACGTCATCCAGATGCTCGTGGTCATGTCTGAACAGGAGCACTGTCATGAAATACGTTATGCTGGCACTCGTCCTCCTCCTGGTCCTGGTCCTTTCGAACTTTGGTGTGCAGAATCCAACGCCCGTCAACGTGCGTTTCTTGCAATTCCAGAGCGGATTCGTGCCACTCTCGGTCATTATGCTGGTCTCCACGCTGAGTGGCATGCTGCTGGTCATGCTCGTCGGGCTGCCGAATCGTATTCAACGCCGGCTTGAAACCCGACGGCTGCGCCACCAACTGATCACGGCAGACGAGCAGATTGTTGGTCTAAAGGATCGACTCCCCGCACCGGTCATGCGACCGCTGCCGGAGGAAGGCGCCTAGCAGATGCGTTGGCCTGACGCCAATCACTATCCCGATACAGCATTTCGTTCCTCCGGGACACATGGGGTGCCGTCGAACACTGCCGACCACACGCGATCAGGAGTGCTACGTGGCTCGTTAGGTGCATCTTGCCAGCGGATGCACACCGTCGTTGGGCACACCATGTTGTCCAATCGGTGACCGCGTAAAGGCGCATCACGCACGTGCACGGCCCGTTTTTCGGACAGCGAGCTCTGCCCACATACGTATCACAACCGGGCTCTTGGGTGCGCTGGCTATACTACCGCTAGTTGAACCGAATGCCACGTGCACCAGAAGGATAGATACCATGAGCACCACCCCCCTGACCGCGACGACCACCGCCCGCCCCACCGTCAGCGTTGTCTTCCCGCCCTCAACGAGGCCAAGAACTTGCCCCACGTCCTGCCCCACATTCCCGCCTGGGTCCATGAGGTCATCCTGATCCCTGGCCACTCCACCGATGACACCGTGGCCGTCGCCCAAGCCTTGTGGCCCACCGTCCGCATTGTCGAGCAGCACGGCCGCGGCAAGGGCGCCGCCCTGCGCAGTGGCTTTGCCGCCGCCACTGGCGAGATTATTGTGATGCTGGACGCCGACGGCTCGATGGACCCGCGCGAGATTGCAGCGTATGTGGACGCGTTGGTGGCGGGGGTGGACTTCGCCAAGGGCTCGCGCTTCCTCGCGGGCGG
>JADDPR010000124.1 GCA_016781775.1 Rubrobacter sp.
TGGGGAGCTCCCGGCGAGAAGAAGGGGGCTGAGAGGGCGCTACGGGCCGTAAGAAGAAGCCGCCGCGCCGACCCGAGGAACCTGATCGGGGTAATGCCCGCGGAGGGAGCCATGAGCCCAAGCGACCGTCGTAGACCACCAATCCGTATCGTCGTGGCGCGGACCGCTGCCGTTCGTACCGTCGACGTGGGGCGCCCCCGAGATGAGTGACGTCTCCTTGCGGGGAAGCGGCGGGTTGGACCGGCGCATCGAGGCGTGGATCGAGCATGCCGCCGGTCGGGACGACTGGGGCCACGTCCCCCTCGAAGAAGACTTCAACGCCCTGGCCCTGGAGCTCTTCGCCTACCAGTACGAGCGCAACCGTCCCTACCGGCGCTACTGCAGCCGGCGGGGCGCCGAGCCGGGGCGTCTCGCGCGCTGGTCCGAAATCCCGCCGGTCCCCATCGACGCCTTCAAGGAGCTGACCCTCTCCTGCGAGCCCCCACGGGAGGCGGCGGCCGTCTTCATGACCAGCGGCAGCACCGACCCGACGAGGCGCGGGCGGAACTATCATCCGCACCTGCGCCTCTACGACGCCTCCCTACGCCACAACTTCGCCCGCCACTTCCTGCCGAACCGAAAGCGGATTCGTCTCCTCGTCCTCAACGCCCGCTCCGAGGAGCTGCCGAACTCCTCCCTCGCCTACTTCCTGGGGCGCCTGGTCGACTTCCACGGTGCCCCGGGCAGCGGCTTCTTCGTCCGCGACGGGCGGCTGGACCTCGAGGGGCTTCTAGCCGTACTGCGCGAGGCGGAGGTCGATGGCGAGCCGATCGGGCTCCTGGGGGCCTCGTTTGCCTACGTCCACCTGCTCGACGCCCTCGAGGAGGCCGACCTCTCCTTCGGGTTGTCCGAGGGGAGCCGGGTGCTGGACACCGGCGGCTTCAAGGGGCGCTCGCGGGAGGTCTCTGCGGAGACTTTGCGCGCCCTGTTCGGCGAGCGGCTCGGCGTCCCCGACCCCTTCTGCGTCAACTACTACGGCATGACGGAGATCAGCACCCAGTACTACGACCACGGGCTGCGGCGCCACCTGATGGGCGAACCCGCCGGACCGCGCCACAAGACCGTCCCGCCCTGGGCGCGCATAAGCGTGGTCGACCCGGAGACACGGGAGCCGCTCGCCGCCGGGGAGCGGGGCCTGATCGTCCACCACGACCTCGCCAACCGCGGCTCTTGCCTCGCGGTACTGACGGAGGACGTCGGCTACCTCCTGCCCCCCGGGTCGATCCCGGAATCCGAGCCGCCCGGCTTCGTCCTGCTCGGCCGCGCGAAGGGGACCGAGGCACGCGGCTGCTCGGTTGCCCTCGACGAGCTGCTTGCGGCCGACCGGGGGCCAGGGGTTTGAGGGCAGAGGGGATTCGGGCGGATGACTTGTCCTCGTCGCGCTCTTCAGAGGCGGAGCCTCCCGACGCCTTTTTTCTTCCCCAGCTCGACGCGGGGGAGCTCGACGCCCTGAACTGGGCCACGCGCTCCTTCGGCGGGCTCTCCCTGCGGGTCCCCGTGGCGACGCCGGCCCTCGTCGAGGTTCTCTGCGACCGGCTGCTGGAGGCCCAAGCGCTCCACCTCGCCGACCGCCCAGTCGCCGAGATCGCCGGGGTCGTGGGGCGGGCGGTCGCCCGCTGGTACGACCCGGAGTACCCCCTCAGGCGCCTGGCCGAGAGGTGGATCCCCGAGATCACGGGCTACGCCCCGGAGATGGTCAGGCGTGGCCTCAAGCGCTACCTCAAGACCTTCCGCCACGACCGGCTCTTGCGCTTCGTGGCGCAGGACTTCGAGAACCCGCTCGTCCTCGACGGGTTCCAGCCCAACCGGGCCGGGGGGCGTTCGAGGGCGTACGGGCCGCGCCTGACGGCCCAGATCTTCGCGGGCAACGTGCCCGGTCTGCCGGCGTGGAACCTGATCTCGGGCCTCCTCGTGAAATCTGCGGCCCTGGGGAAGTCGGCCTCCGGGGAGCCCCTCTTCCCCGTCCTCTTCGCCAGGAGCCTCTTCGAGGAGGACCCCGGGCTGGGCCGGTGCCTGGCGATACTCCACTGGCCCGGCGGGGACGAGCGGCTCGAGGCCGCCGCCTTCGCCCGATCGGAGGCCGTGGCGGTCACCGGCGGGTTGGAGGCGGTCGAGGGGCTGAAGCCCCGGGTCCCCGCGGGCGTCCCGTTCGTGCCCTACGGCCACAAGGTGAGCTTCGCCGTGGTCGGCCGGGAGGCCCTGGCCCTGAACCGCTACTCGGAGACCGCGTGCCGCGCCGCCTTCGACGTCTCACAGTACGACCAGCAGGGCTGCCTCTCCCCCCACGCCATCTTCGTGGAGGAGGGAGGGGCGGTCGAGCCGCGAACCTTCGCCGCCGCCCTGGCGGCGGAGATGGAGCGCTTCGAGAGGAGCAAGCCGCGCGCCCGCCTCACCCCGGAGGAGGGCGCCGCCGTAAACCGGGTCCGCTCCCGCTACGAGTTCCGGGCCTACGACGACGACGGCATCGAGCTCCACGCGAGCGAGGGGGATACCGCCTGGACCGTGATCTACGAGGAGGCCCCCGAGCGGTTCGAGCCCTCGCCCCTCAACCGACTGGTGCGGGTCCACCCGGTACGGAACATCGAGGAGGCGCAGAAGCTTCTCCTCCCCCTTCGCCGCTACCTCCAGACGGCCGGCATCGCCTGCGCGCCGGAGAGGCTCGAGCAGTGGGCCGCGGTGCTGGGGCGGTGCGGGATCGACCGGATCTGCGCCGTCGGGCAGATGCCAGAGCCCGCGCCGGGGTGGCACCACGACGGCAGGGGCAGCCTGGCCGCCCTGGTCCGCTGGGTGGACATCGAGGGGGCGGCCGAGAACGAGCTTGAGCGCTACGACCCGGAGTGGACCCAACCACGCCGGAGGCGACCTTGAGCGTGGCGGCGAACGGGACGGCGGAGGGCGAGAAGGGGCGCATCGTGGCCCGGGGCCTCTCCCACGCCTTCGACGCGCCGGCGCGCGCGGCGCGCGGT
>JADDPR010000482.1 GCA_016781775.1 Rubrobacter sp.
TCCGGACGGGCCGCTACCGCAGCTCACGGAGACCAAGCACCCGGCCAACTCGAGCCTGACCCCGGCTCGGGGCCTCTCCGCCCGTGTCCGAGGACTTGGGATCGGCTTCTCCGGCGAGGGCAAGAGCGGCTTCTCCACCCCCTTCACCTGGGCGGAATAAGCACGTCCTAAGATCTTTCCGTCCGCGTGAGCTCGGAGAAGACCGTATGAAGGCTCACCTACTAGCAGGGGGCTCGTGAGGGTATGTCAAGCGGAGTTGCCGAGACCGTACTGAGACGAGACCGCATCGTCGTGCTGTCCGGTCTGGCTCTGATCGTAACGCTCTCCTGGGCCTATGTGGCCTCTCTGGCCTCGGATATGCAGCACATGGACATGGCAACGGAGATGGCCATGCCCCGGATGCAGGCCTGGGGCGCCTCGGAGTTAGCCCTGACGTTCGTCATGTGGGCGGTGATGATGGTCGCCATGATGACACCCTCCGCGGCCCCGGTGATCCTCATGTTTGCCGGAGTCAACCGCAGACGCAAGAAGCAGCAAGTCCCGTACGTCCCGACGAGCGTGTTCCTTCTGGGCTACCTGGTGGTATGGGTCGCCTTCGGCGTCCTGGCCACCGCAGTCCAGTGGGGGCTGCATACTGCCTCTTTGCTCTCACCGATGATGGTAAGCACCAGTCCCGTCTTGGGCGGCGTCCTGCTCCTGATAGCCGGGATCTACCAGTGGACGCCCCTCAAGCACGCCTGCCTGAGCAAATGTCGATCTCCTCTGGGATTCGTCCTGAACGAATGGCGGGAGGGCCGGTGGGGAGCTTTCCTCATGGGGCTCAAGCACGGTAGTTATTGCATCGGCTGCTGTTGGTCCCTGATGGCCCTGCTCTTTGTCGCAGGCGTGATGAACTTGATGTGGGTCGCCGCTATCGCGGGGTTCATCTTGCTCGAAAAGGTGGCCCCGGCGGGTAACCGGATGGGCCAGTCTGTAGGGGTCTTGATGGTAGCGGGGGGTGTGGTGTTGTTAGGGCTGACGCTGTGGGGTGGGATGCAGCCCGAGATGAACCCAGAAACGGAATCCGATCCAGGAATAGAGATGGGACCGCCAACGAAGACGAACCCCGAGAGAGATGGACCCCGTTATGTAATTTATGTATCATGTAAGGCAGAGAGGAGACAACCCACGAGATCGGTTCCGTACGCTTTTCTGTCCATCCAAACCCGACATCAAGAAAAGGAGACAGAGCATGCCCGACTGGCGAATGACCGGCCCTTACTTCAAGAGCTGCAACTGCGAGCCCGGTTGCCCCTGCGATTTCATGAGTCCCCCGACGTACCACGAGTGCGAGGGCGTCATCGGGATGAGGGTCGACGAAGGCGAGTTCGACGGCGTCTCCCTGGACGGTGTCAAGTGGGCGGTCGCCTACCATTGGCCGGGTCCCTTGCACGAAGGCAACGGCACGGTCAAACCCTACTTCGACACTGAGACGAGCCAGGAGCAACTGGACGCGCTCGGCCGGATCCTGACGGGCCAGGCCGGTGGGGCCTGGTTCGAAGTGCTCTCCACGATCATCACGGAGGTCAAGCAACCGGCGGTCGTTCCCATCGATTTCGAGGTCTCGGGCAAGACCGGCACGATCAAGATCGGCGACGCGATCGAGAACCGTTTCGCGCCGATTACCAACCCGATAACGGGCGAGGAGGAGTCCATGCAGATCCACATCCCCGGTGGGCTGGAGTACTCCGAAGGAGTGGGGGGGGCAGAGGTCCTACGTACGCAGACCATGCGCTCCAACGACGAGATCTCCTTCGACCACTCGGGCCGCCACACCTCCTTGGTCGAACACCAAACGTTCGGAAGCCACCGGTAGCCGTAGCCGTAGACCTCGTAGCAGGGTAGCCCACCACCTTTATCCGTTCCCACAAGGTGGTGTGGTTCGCCCCCACCCTCATCGACCTTCCCGAACTTAACCCGGTGCGCATCTGCCCCTAGCTCGGGGGCTGGGGCAGACGCTAGAGAAACGACTTTCTTGTGCGTCGCGCTTTCATTACACGTGTATTACTGTCATTTAGAGTGTTTCTTCCGTACCTGCCGATTTTCCCGGTGCGATAAAATTTCCTGAAAAATTCGCCGGTTTACACAAAACGTGTCCGCGGGCGCCGGTAAGCTTGACATATCACAATATCCCCGAGGCCAGGAGCCGAGTTGACCCTTCTCCCCGTAGCGGTGCTTTCTTTGGGCGGTACGATCTCTTCGACAAAATCCGGGGGCCCCGGGGTGACGCCGAGGCTGACCGGCGAGGAGCTTGTCGAGGCGGTCCCCGAGCTTGCGGAGATCGCCGAGGTCTCGGCCTCCTCGTTCCGCGGGGTTCCGGGCTCGGAGTTGACGATCGACGACGTCGTCGCGCTCTCCGAGGAGGTGAAAGCCCGCCTCGACGGGGGCGCCGCGGGGGTCGTCGTCACGCAGGGGACGGACAGCATCGAAGAGACTTCCTTTCTACTCGACCTGCTCGTCGACCGGGAAGAGCCCGTCGTTGTAACCGGCGCCATGCGCAACCCGACCCTCCCCGGCGCCGACGGACCCGCGAACCTTCTCTCGTCGGTGCGGGTGGCGGCGAGCGGGGCGGCGCGGGGACTCGGCGCCGTCGTGGTCTTCAACGACGAGATCCACGCCGCCCGCTACGTCCAGAAGACGCACGCTTCCAACCCCGCGACGTTCTCCTCGCCGTGGCTGGGACCTCTCGGTTGGATCTCCGAGGAGACCGTGCGCGTGGCCGTCCGGCCGGTGGGCCGTTACCACGTCTCGCTCCCCGAAGGGAGCCGGGATCGCCCCGTCGCGCTCTACACGGTGGGCCTCGGCGACGACGGCCGGATGCTGCCGGAATTGGCCCGTCTCGGGTACGAGGGGCTCGTCTTAGAGGCGTTCGGCGGCGGCCACGTCCCCTCCGGGATGGTCGAACACCTGGAGAACCTGGCCCTGAAGATGCCG
Source organism: Rubrobacter sp. (assembly GCA_016781775.1). GTDB lineage: Bacteria > Actinomycetota > Rubrobacteria > Rubrobacterales > Rubrobacteraceae > Rubrobacter_F. Next base: position 2,974 of record JADDPR010000482.1, read on the forward strand.
GTCGTCCTCGCCACACGCACCCGGGGCGGCGAGGTTCTGGGACA
>JADDPR010000501.1 GCA_016781775.1 Rubrobacter sp.
GCTTGATAGGATGGTGATCTCGCAACTCACACCAAACGTTTAAGGTAATACTCCATCCGGACGGCGCCCTAGAAGCGAGCGGAGCATTTGGCGAAGACCTTGGCGTGAGTGTTTTGGACACGAGATCGAGGAGTCGTGCTCGCCCTTTATGCGCCGGATGAAACCCTGGACGTCCTTCTTGCTGCGGGGGTCGAGGCCCGTCGTCGGCTCGTCGAGGAGCATCAGGACGGGGCTCGTGAGGAGCGCGCGGGCGAGCGCTATCTTCTGCTGCATCCCGCGGCTCAGGTGCTCCATCGGCTCCAGCGCCCGCTTCCGGGCGAAGCCTACGTTCTCGAGGATCTCCGCTATCCGGGGGCGAGCCTCCCGGCTCGTGACGCCGTAGAGCTTCGCCCCGTACAAGAGGTTCTCCATCGCCGAGAGCTTCTTGAAGAAGCTCGCCTCGACGCTCACCCGGTTCATGCTCCTCTGCACGACCTTCGGGTGCCTTACGGCGTCCACCCCGAAGACCTCGACAGCACCCGCGTCCGGGACGACGAGCGTCGAGACGATGCGGACCAGCGTGCTCTTCCCGCTCCCGTTGGGCCCGAGAATACCTACGACCTCCCCCTTCCCGACCGCGAACGAGACCGAGTCGAGGGCCCGCACCACCTCCCCCCGCCGCTTCTTGAAGCTCTTCTCCACGCCCCTGAGCGCAAGGGCCTCCGTCTCCGAGCCCCTCGGGGCTCGCCCGTCCTCGATCCTTCCGCAGCCCAACAACCGATTCATAGCCGTCCCCTCTCCCCTAGCCTCTCCCACACGACGCGCCAGCTCTCCCGCCGCTCCACGGCGACGGCGAGCGCGAAGAGCCGCCGTGCGGCCCACGCCCTCATGCGCGTCCGCGAGGAGTCCCCTTCGCGTGCCACCGCACGCGCCAGCCTCGCCTCCTCCGACTCCTGCCGCTGCCGCTCGACGCGGTTCCGCGCCACCCGGTACCACCCACCCCCATGCATCTCGCCGAAGCTCCCTTTCCTCGCACCCACAATGCCCATACCGAACCCTTTGTCGGTCCGCATCCCGGGAGGTCTCGCCTCGGCTACCGCGCAAACGAAAAGCCCCCGGGTCCTGATGTCCCGGGGGCCGCTCTGAGAAGGTTATCCCTGAGGGTTACTCAGGTTCTCATGCGAACGAGGACATCAGGGCGCACCGCTCCCTCGAACAGTGGTCGTCCCTGAACGACGTGACGCTGATTCCTCATCCGCACCTCCTCCCCGTCTCTCTCGCTATTCCCGTCATAACTGCAACAACCCTACCCCGCTCCAACGGGCTTGTCAACGGTGTGCCAAGGGACTTCAAGCTACTCCTTGCCGAGCGCTCGCTCGACGGCGGCCTCGATGCGCCCGCCGTAGGGCTGGGCGCCCGTGATGACCTCGGCCTCCGAAAGGTCCGCTCCGGCGGGTGTGACGAGCATCGTCGGGACGCTGCTCACCCCGAGCTTGCGGGAGAGCTCCTCGTCGGCGAGGACCTTCTCGGTGTAGCGTCCCTCGGCGAGGGCGGTTCGGAGCTCGTCAAGGTCGAGGCCGACGGGGGCGGCGACGTCGAGGATGACCTCCACGTCCCCTATGTCCCGGCCGTCCTCGAAGAAGGCCCTGAAGAGGGCGGTGTGCATCTCGTCGTAGACCCCCTTCTCTCGGGCGAACTCGGCGGCTTCGAGCGCCTTGCGGCTCCGCGGCTGGACGGGCGGCAGGCGGAGCTTCATGCCCAGGAACTCGGCCATCGGGTAGACGGAGGCGTTCCAGACGCGGTGGAGGTAGGCACCGTCCGGGTCGAGGGTCGGGATGGGGTCGGGGCGGAGCTCGTAGGCCCGCCAGTCCACGTCAACCCCATCGCCGTACCGCTCCTTCACGCGGGCGAGGTCCGGCTCCTCCAGGTAGCAGAACGGGCAGACGTAGTCGCTGAAGACCGTAATCCTGACCCGCTTCTCGTTGCCTTCCATGAGATCTCCTAACTTTTCTTACACAGAACGACGGACCCCCGACCTCGTGCGGGGGTCCGTGCTGGGGGAGATTCTACCGCTTGCGCGCGGGGTTCTTAAGCGGGGGTGAAGTCGAGCTCGCTCGTGATCTCGATGCTGCCTTTCAGGGAGCGGGCGACGGGGCACGAGTCGGCGTAGACGCCGAGCACGCGCTCGATCGTCGGCCGGTCGTCCTCGCTCGCCGTGAGGCGGAAGACCTGCTTGATCCGCTTGATCACGAGCACCTTCCCCTCCGTCTCCACCTCCCCGACCGCGTCGGCGTCGAGGCTGCTTATCTTGATTTGACGCGCTGCCAGCGCGCCGGCAAAGGTGCCGAGCAGTCAGCCGCCGGCCGCAGCGACGACATAATCCAGCGTAGAAGAGTGCGCCTCCTCATCCCCCGGCTCGACGCCGTAGTGCTCGGCGACCTCGCTGTGGACGCCGAAGAGGACCGGCTCCTCCTCACCCGGCACGTAGGCCCGGCGGACCTTGCCCTTCACCGGCTCGAGCTTCACCTTCGAGACGTACTTGACTTCTGCCATAACTTCTCCTTTCTTAGCGGTTGACGGCGCGCATCATCTGCTCGCCGTAGCGGGCGCCGGCGGCCGAGCCCTTCGGCATCGCCTCCTCTATGCGCTTCAAGTCCTCGTTCGTTAGCTTAACGTCCGCCGCGCCCGCGTTCTCTTCCAGCCGCTCGCGGCGCTTGGTGCCGGGGATGGGGACGATGTCGTCGCCCTGGTGCAGAAGCCAGGCCAGCGCGAGCTGCCCCGGGGTCGCGCCCTTCTCCCGGGCGACATCCCTTATGCGATCGGCGAGCTCGACGTTCTTCTGGAAGTTCTCCTGGGAGAAACGCGGGAAACGGTTGCTTCTCGTGTCGCTCTCCGGGAGGTCCTCGATGGTTCGCCAGGCGCCGGTCAGGAAGCCGCGTCCCAGGGGGCTGTACGGGACGAAGCCGATGCCGAGCTCGCGACAGAGAGGCAGGATCTCGTCCTCCACGTCCCTCGTAAACAGCGAGTACTCCGACTGGAGCGCCGAGACGGGGTGCGTCGCGTTCGCCCGCCGGATCGTCTCCGGCCCCGCCTCCGAGAGCCCGATGTAGCGCACCTTGCCGGCCTCGACGAGCTCCTTCATCGCCCCGACCGTCTCCTCGATCGGGGTGTCGGGGTCGACCCGGTGCTGGTAGTACAGGTCGATGTGGTCCACCCCGAGCCGCTGCAAGGAGGCGTCGCAACACTCCCGAACGTACGCCGCGTCGCCGCGCACGCCCTGAAACGAGCCGTCCTCCCCGCGCACGTTGCCGAACTTGGTGGCGAGCTGCACCTCGTCTCGCCTGCCTTCAATGGCCTTGCCGACGAGCTTCTCGTTCGTGAACGGACCGTATATGTCCGCGGTATCTATGAACGTCACGCCGAGCTCGATGGCCCGGTGGATCGTGGCGATCGACTCCCCCTCGTCGCTCGTGCCGTAGAACTCGCTCATCCCCATGCACCCGAGTCCCAGGGCAGAGACCACAAGACCGGTCCTTCCCAGGTTGCGCCGCTGCAAAGATCCTCCCCTACGTCGCCGAACGGTCCCGACCAGTCTACATAATCTTTCGGAGGATCCCGTCCCGGACCTTACGACCCGGTACCTAGCGGGACGCCTCCGGGAGGCGCCCCATCACGGCGCGCAGGCCAAAGTCGCCCGGCAGGTCGGAGACGAAACGGCGGAAGCCGAAGGTCTTTCTGGCGTCGAGGACGACCCTGCGGCCGGCGAGGTGCGGGAAGATCGCCCGCGCGGCGTAGACCGGGTCTTCGCCCTTGAGGCGGACGAGGCCCTTTCGCTTGCGGGCGCCCTCCTCGTTCATGGCGTAGAGGCTCGCCTCCCCCGCTCCGGCGCAGCAGACCGCCAGGCGGTGCCAGTCGAGGACGAGGGCCTCCCCGGGGCGCAGGGCCTCGCGCGCTGCCGGGGTAATGCTGACGTCGAACTCGTGCTCTCTCATGCCATGATCGTATCAGATGCGCTGGGCATCCCGGATGATGTTGTACGGGTAGAGGTCGGGCGGCGCGCTCGCCTCGGAGAGGCGGGAGACCTCTTCCTCGGAGAGCTTCCAGCCCGCGGCGCCGAGGTTGTCTTCGAGCTGGTCGAGGCGTCGGGCGCCCAGGATCGGGGCGACCACGCCGGGCTGGCGGAGAAGCCAGTTCAGCGAGATCTGAGCGTAGCTCTTGCCGGTCGCTTCGGAGATCTCGCCGATCACGTCAAGCGTACGCCAGTTGCGCTCCACGGCGCGCTTCTTCCACGCCTCCTCCAACTCGTCCGGCGCCCCGGCGATCCGCGACCCTTCCGGCGGCTCCTCGCCGCGCCAGTACTTGCCGGAGAGGAACCCGCCCCCGAGTGGTCCCCAGGGGATAACGCCGAGGCCCTCCTCCCGGCAGACCGGCAGGACCTCGTACTCGATGTTCCGCTCGACGAGCGAGTACTGCGGTTGCAGAGAGACGAAACGCGCGAGCCTCCTGGCCTCGCTTGCGCAGACGCTCTTCATGATCTGCCACGCGTTGAAGTTCGAGACGCCCACGTAGCGCACCTTCCCCGCCCTGACGAGGTCGTCGAGGGCTTGCAGTGTCTCCTCGATGGGTGTGGCGGCATCCCACGCGTGGACCTGGTAGAGATCGATGTGGTCCATGCCCAGGCGCCGGAGGCTCGCCTCGCAGCCGGAGATCACGTGCTTGCGCGAGAGCCCGACGTCGTTCGGCCCGTCCCCCATCGGGAAGCGGACCTTCGTCGCCAGCACGTAGTCGTCGCGCGGCACGCCCTTGAGGACCCTGCCGGTGATCTCCTCGGAGAGGCCGTTCTCGTAGACGTCGGCGGTGTCGATGAAGTTGCCGCCCGCCTCCAAGAAGCGCGCGATAATCCCGCGCGAGCCCTCTTCGTCGATCTCCCGCCCGAACGTCATGCACCCGAGGCACAGCTCCGAGACCATCAGCCCCGTCCGTCCCAGCCTTCGGTAGTCCAAGGTTCCCTCCGCGTGTGGCGTGCCAGACTTCGATCACTCTAGCACCAGAGTTCAACCGGAAGCAGCGTATCATCTCGTGAAGGTCGGGGGGTGTGGGTGGTTTTTCGCCGATAAGCATAGCGAAGCAAGATTTTTGTGACGGGGGAGCAACGATAGGAGGTGACGTGCGTAAGTAAGGTGTGATCGATACCGTGCCCGTGTTGCCGGAGCAGTCTCGGGACCGAAGCTCCTAAGAAATGGGTGGCGCGTTCCGGTTACAAGGCGGCACAATGTTCGAGGTGGGTCGGCACGGAGGGTCTCGGTCTCGGGTGGGGGCGAGGGGAAGGGGAGGGCTTTGACGGCAGTTACTTCCAAGAATGGGGGCGCGGGACGTCCGCCCGGTGAAGATCTCCTGGTGGAGACGCGCGGCCTGACGAAGCGCTACGGCGGGCGCATCACCGCCGTGGACAGCCTGGATCTGGCCGTGAGGCGCGGCGAGGTCTATGGGTTTCTCGGGCCGAACGGCGCGGGTAAGACGACTACCTTGAGGATGCTGCTAGGCCTGATCCGCCCGAGCTCGGGGAAGGCCCGCGTCCTCGGGGAGAAACCCGGCTCCCCGGAGGGACTCTCCCGCGTCGGCGCCCTCGTCGAGTCGCCCGCCTTCTACCCCTACCTCTCCGGCAAGGACAACCTCCGGGTAATGGCCCGATACGCGGGCGTCCCGTGGTGGCGGGTGGACGAGGCCCTCATGGAGGTGGAGCTTGGGGGCAGGGCGAAGGACAAGTTCAGGAAGTACTCCCTTGGCATGAAGCAGCGGCTCGGGGTGGCCGCGGCGCTCCTGAAGGACCCCGAGCTCCTGATCCTCGACGAGCCAACGAACGGCCTCGACCCCAAGGGGATGGCGGACATGCGCGCCCTGATCCGGCAGCTCGGACACGGGAACCGCACGGTACTGCTCTCCAGCCACCTTTTGGGCGAGGTCGAGCAGATCTGCGACCGGGTCGGGGTGGTGAGGAAGGGCAAGCTCGTCGCCGAGGGGACGGTCTCGGAGCTCCGCGGGCGCGAGGGCCTGCTCGTCCGGGCGAGCCCTTTGGAGGAGGCCTTGTACATCGCGGCCCGGCTGGCGGGCGTGGAAGAGGCGACGGTGGTCGACGGGGCGCTCAGGCTCATCGTGGACCCCGAGCGGGCGGCGGAGATCAACGGCAAGCTCGTGAGCGCGGGGATAAGCGTAAGTGAGCTGCGCCCGGCGGAGCAGTCGCTCGAAGAAGTGTTCCTGGAGCTAACCGGAAGGGAGACGATCTAGCATGGGAGCAAGCTTCTCGGCGGAATTTCTCAAGCTCCGCAAGCGCCCGTCCACCTGGGTTCTGGCCCTGGTATGGCTCGCCCTTATAGTCCTTCTCGGCTACATACTGACGTACGCAACCTTCGCGAGCATCCCCGAAGACGCCGCGCCTCCGGGCATGGATCCGGACGCGTTCCTCCAGACGCTGTATCCGGAGAACGTACTCTCCAACGTGCTCGCCGGCTTCTCCAGCGCCGGGGGCGGGCCCGTAGCCCTCATCCTCGGGGCGCTCGCCGTCGGGAGCGAGTACAGCTGGGGCACCCTCAAGACCGTCCTCACGCAGCGCCCTAGCAGGTCGCGGGTGCTGCTCGGCAAGGTATTCGCGCTGGGCCTGGTACTCGTCGGGTTGGTGGTGCTGGCGTTCGTCGCGGGTGCTACCGCCAGCTACGTCGTATCCCGGTTGGAAGGCGTGGCCGCCGACTGGCCGTCTGCGGGCGAGATACTGCGAGCGCTGGCGGTCGGGTCGCTGATCTCGGCCGTATGGACGGCGCTCGGGGCCTTTCTGGCCGCCTTGTTCCGAGGCACCCCCCTCGCGATCGGCTTGGGGATGGTGTACGCGTTGCTGCTGGAGGGCGTAGTCGGGACCGTCCTGGTCTCCAACGAGGATTACGACCCTTACCGCAAGTTCCTGGTAGCGGAGAACGCCAACTCCCTTATCAACTACTTCGGGTCGGCCGCCCCAGAAGGTCTCGGGCCCCCGGACTCGATCGTAGAACCGACGAGGGCCGTGCTGGTTCTCTGCGCCTACGCCGTCTTCTTCGTTGTGCTCGCCGTGCTGCTCCTGCGAAGGCGCGACGTTACGTAGGCACCACGCCCCTCGCGCAACCCCGGTGCGCGCTGCGCTCGGGCTTCGTACGTAGGCTCGAATCCAGAGGGTGCCCGAACCCGCGTAGACGCGGGGCCCTACGAGGCGCCGGGGTTGCCGGCGAAGACGTTGAGGATTACGACGCCCGCCAGGATCAGGGCTATGCCCGCGAGGTGAGCCGGTCCCAGCGCCTCCCGCCAGATCAGCACCCCGATGAGTACGGAGCCGACGGTGCCGAGCCCGGACCAGATGGCGTAGGCGATGCCCAGAGGGAGCTGCTTGAGGCTCAACGACAGGAAGTAGAACGCCGCGCAGTACCCCAGGAGCGCCACCACGGAAGGTCCGAGGCGGCCGAAGCCCTCGGAGGCCTTGAGCCCCGCGGTCCCTATCACCTCGCCGGTAATCGCAAGCATCAGTAGCAACAACGCGACAGGGTTCATACGAGGGACCTCCGGGGCGACTGGGGCAAGAAGATCCCAGTGTACAGATGTTCCCCGGACGCAAGGTCGCCCGGCTACGGAGGCCCCTACTCCTCCAGGCGCTCGCGGTAGCGGTTGGTGATCGGCATGCGGCGGTCGCGGCCGAAGGAGCGGGAGGTGACCTTTATGCCGGTCGGGGCCTGGCGGCGCTTGTACTCGGCGGCGTCCACGAGCTTGACCGTCCGCCGGACGTCCTCCTCGTCGAAGCCGCTCGCCACGATCTCGCCTATCCCCTTGTCCTCCTCGATGTAGGCCTGGAGGATCGGGTCGAGGACCTCGTACGGCGGCAGAGAGTCGACGTCGCGCTGGTCTTCACGGAGCTCGGCGGAGGGCTCCTTCTGGAGGACGGACTCGGGGATGACCTCGCGGCCTTCGACCTCGTTTATGTGGCGGCACACGCGGTAGACGAGGGTTTTGGGGACGTCCCGGATCACGGCGAACCCCCCGGCCATGTCCCCGTAAAGGGTGGAGTAGCCGACGCTCATCTCGCTCTTGTTGCCGGTGGACAAGACGATCCAACCGAACTTGTTGGAGAGCGCCATGAGGATGTTCCCCCGGATGCGCGACTGGAGGTTCTCCTCCGTGACGTCCTCGGGCAGCCCCTTGAAGGCGTCCTGGAGCATCTCCCTGTAAGCGTCGAAGGCGGGACCTATGGGGACGACCTGGGTGTCGACGTCGAGGTTCTTGGCGAGCGCCGCCGCGTCGGTGTTGCTCAGCTCGGAGGTGTAGCGGCTCGGCATGAGGACGCCGGTGACGTTCCGAGACCCCAACGCCGATGCGGCGACGTACGCCGCGAGCGAGGAGTCGATGCCGCCTGAGAGCCCGAGCACTGCCCGCGAAAACCCGTTCTTGCGGAAGTAGTCCCCGAGCCCCAGGGTCAACGCTTCTAGCGCCTCGCCTTCTTCTGAGAGCGTCGGCTCAACCCGAGGCTCGCCGATCGGTCCGGCGCCGGAGACGCCCGTCGTCTCCCTTCGTGCCGGTATCTCGACGATGCCGGGCGCACGATCCGGGTTCTCCTTGCGGGGCCTGGGGTCGTGGAGGCGGTGGAAGAGGGCCTCTTCGGGGTGAAGGTCGACGAGGAGCAGGTCCTCCTCGAACTGCTTTGCGCGGGCGATCACGTTTCCGCCCGGGTCGAAGACGGCCGAGCGGCCGTCGAAGACGAGCTCGTCCTGGCCACCCACGAGGTTGCAGAAGACGACGTAGCAGCCGTAGTCCGAGGCCCGAACGCTCAGCATCCTCTCGCGGGAGTCGCCCTTCAAGCGGTGGTACGGGGAGGCAGAGATGTTCAGGAGGACGGTCGCACCCCCTAAAGCCTGCTCGCGCGCCGGGCCGCCCGGGTACCAGATGTCCTCGCAGACGCTCACCCCCACGAGGGAGCCGTCCAACTTCACCACCGGGGCGCCCTCGCCCTCGCGGAAGTAACGATTCTCGTCGAAGACGCCGTAGTTCGGGAGGTAGCGTTTGTGGTAGCGGTGCAGGATCTTCCCGCCCGAGACGACGGCGCAGGCGTTGTACAGGTCGCCGTTCAGGTCCACGAACCCCACCGCCGCCGCGACCCCCTCGGGCACCCTCCCCGCGAACTCCCCGAGCGCCTCCAGGTTCTCCTCGATAAAGCTGGGGCGTAGGAGCAGGTCTTCGGGCGGATAGCCGGTGGTGGTGAGCTCCGGGAAGGCGACGAGGTCCGCGCCGCTCTCGACCGCCCGCTCCAGCGTGTTCGCGGCCCTCTCCACGTTCCCCCACACGTCGCCTACCACGGTGTTGATCTGGGCCAGCGCTATCCTCATGCGGCCAATGATAACCCCACCGGCCACCGAAGGCACCACCCTCCGCACGACCACCGGACCACGCTACGGCCTGGGTTAGAATGCGTGCCGTGGTAGCGAGGGGGCGAGAGAAAGCAACAGGAAGCCTGCGCAGGGTCGGAGCACCCCTGCGAGGAGCCGCGCTCGCGGCCGGCCTGCTCGAAGAGGCCTGTTCCCTCCCCGAACCCTCCATGCGCTCCGGGGTAACGCGAGGGCTCGCGCGGAGCTTGCGCGCGGAGCTGGAAGCGCTCGCCGGCGCGGTCGACGGTCCCTCCGCCGTGGACGTCGGGCTGGAAGGGGCGCTGCGGGCCGCGGACGTCGCGAACCTCGCCGCCGCATACCTCGACGAGCTATCGGAGGAGAACGCGCGGACGGCGGTCGCGGCCGCGCACCTCGCCGCCGGGGCCGCAAGGGCCCTCTGCGCCCTCGTCGGGGAAGCCGGGACGGGAGGGGAGCGCGCCGAGTACGTGCTAAAGGACGCCCGCGCGGCCGCGTGGCGTGCGGGGCTCGCCGCCCGGCAGGCGGACGAGGCCCTGGGGGGGAAGGGCTAGGGGGTCTACTCCCTAACCGGCCAGGACCTTCCGGGCCGCCCGGGCAACGCCGAGGAGGTAGCCGTCCTCGCCGGGGACGAAGTCCGAGATCCGCGCCCTCGCCGCCCGTACCTCCCCGTCGACCCACTCCTGCATGGGCACCTCCTCGCCCTCGCACAGTGCTTCCAGGTCGTCGAGCCTGAGGCGCGCCACGGAGGCTACCTCCTCCCTCTGCAGCCGGAGGTCGGAGGGCTCGATCCGCCTCACGAGCAGGAAGACGTCCTGAAACTCGCGGTCGGTTCCGGACGGTATCTCCAGCTCGTTTCTGCGGGTCCCGAGCGCCACGACGTCATCGCCTCTTACGGAGAGCCCCAGCTCCTCCTCCACCTCCCGCAGCCCGTCGAGCCCGCCCTCCCCCGCCATGAGGTGCCCGGCGGCGGTCACGTCCAGCTTGTCCGGCCAGGTCTCCTTCCCCGGGGCGCGCCGCTGCACGAGGAGGGCCGGGCCGCCTGGGTCCACGATCCACAGGTGAAAACAACGGTGCCACAGCCCCGTCCGGTGCGCCTCGCTCTTGCAAACGACGCGCCCCGTCTTCTCCCCCCGCTCGTCCAGAACGTCGATCTTCTCGTCCACGGGGATAGGTTAACAGGGGAACCGCCCGCGAACCCCCGGCGTCGCAAGGGAAGGGCGAGAAGGCCGCACTCCCGGCGTTCACGGTAGGTCAAAGGTTGCGAATGGCCTCGGCAGCCGATGCTCCTCTCGTCGAGAGCGCTTGCGAAGGCGCAAGAAGGTTACAACGATCCCGCGTCGAGCGGCATCCGATGCGGTGTCGTGCAGAGGCTTGACGGGAAAGGTTTTATTCAGCAACACTTGCCGAACATGGAGTAGGTATAAGCAAGGAGCATAGTCTCAGCATGGCCAGGGGGAGGGTCGGGGACACCAAGGAGGCGGTGCTGGATGCGACGGAGTACCTCTTCGCGCTTGCGGAGGCGATCTCGATCGTCGCTTCCGTCGCCCGGCGCTACCCGCTCGATCTCGTGCCCGGAGGTGACGTGAAGCCGCTGCCCAGGGGCACCTCGAAGCCGAATTCCCAGGTGCGGATGGTCCCCCGCGCCGTCGGCGACGAGGCTCTGGCCCGATGAGGGGTCCAAGAGGGGCCTTCGTGATCCTGTTCAGCCGTGTCCTCGAACGCGTCCTCGGGCTCCCGCCCGCGCGCGCCAGGGAGATAGTCGTCGAGCGCGACCTGCGGGTACCGATGCGCGACGGCGTGGTGCTCCTGGCCGACCGCTACGTGCCCCGCGGTAGCGCGGGGAGCAGGGAAAAGCTGCCCACGGTGCTCGTGCGCTCGCCCTATGGCAAGGGGGGCATTCACTCGTTGCTCTTCGGTCGACCCTTCGCCGAGAGGGGTTACGGGGTGGTGATCCAGAGTTGCCGGGGCACGGAGCGCTCCGGGGGCACGTTCGATCCGTTCCGCCAGGAGGCGGCGGACGGCCTGGATACGGCGGCGTGGATCGGGCGCCAGCCGTGGTTCTCGGGGGACCTCGTGACGACGGGGCCGAGCTACATGGGCTTCGACCAATGGGCGCTCGCCTCGGCGCTGGCCCCGGCGCCGGACGATCCCGAACGGGCGAGCGTCGCGCGGCCGAGGGCGATGGCGGTGCAGATCGCCCCCTCCGATTTCCGCGAGCCAATCTACGAAGGCGGCTCGTTCGCGCTTCACACGATGCTGCGCTGGACGAGGCAGAGGTGGGCCTTCGAGGGCGGCGGGAAGCTCCGTCCCCTACTCGCGATCCTCGGCCAGGTCATCGGGGTGGAGGAGCGCAAGATCCGCCGCGCCGTCGCCCGCCTGCCACTCGGGGACCTCGACCGGCGGGTGACCGGCCGCAGGGTAGGCTACTGGCAGCGCTGGCTGGAGCACGACGCCCCGAACGATGCCTGGTGGAACAGCGCCCGCCATCGCGGCGCCGTCGGGAAAATCGACGTGCCGGTACATCTGCTGGGCGGGTGGTACGACCTGTTTCTGCCGGGCTTGCTCCGCAACTACGCAGCCCTCAGGCAAGTGGGCAAGCGGCCACGGCTGACGATCGGCCCCTGGTCCCACGAGGATCCAGGGTGGATGGATCCAGCTACCCGCGAGTCGCTCGCCTTCTTCGACGCCCACGTCGGGGGCAAGCGCGGTGGGCTCCGGGCGGAACCGGTACGAGCCTACGTGACGGGGGCCGAGGGGTGGCGCGACTACCCGGACTTCCCGCCACCAAGCGTCCGGCGGGAGCGCTGGCACCTGTTCGCCGCCGGACGCCTCGCGCCGGAGACCCCCGAAGGCTCGCCGCCCGACCGCTACCGCTACGACCCGGCCGACCCGACCCCTTCCGTCGGCGGCCCCCTCTTCGGTAGCGGCGCCGGACCCTGGGACAACCGCGCCCTGGAGGCCCGGCCCGACGTGCTCACCTACACCAGCGCGCCGCTGGGGAGCGACCTGGAGGCGATCGGTCCGGTCGAGGCCGAACTGTTCGTGCGCTCGAACCTGGAGCATACGGACTTCTTCGCCCGCCTCTGCGACGTCGAGCCGGCCGG
>JADDPR010000198.1 GCA_016781775.1 Rubrobacter sp.
CGGAGCATCTGTCCAGCCTGCTCGAGGGGATGGACAAGCACGGTGGAGAGCAGAGCGGGAAAGAGAGCCAGTTCTAGGGTTGGCTCTTCCAAGGAAGGATCGATAACGATGAGCGAGACCGCTAAACAGAAGAACATGGCGTCCAAGGCGCACGCCGAGGTCCACAGCGACGATGCTGCCAAGGACGGCCGCACCAGGACGCTGCACATCTTCCGGGGCGATGGCGAGGGTGGCGACCTCGTCGAGTATGAGATACCGATGATCGAAGGCATGGTCGTCCTCGACGCGGTGCTGAACATCCAAGCCCACCAGGCCGGCGATCTCGCGGTGCGCTGGAACTGCAAGGCCGCCCACTGCGGCTCGTGCAGCGCCGAGATCAATGGCAAGCCGAAGCTTTTGTGCAAGACGCGCGTCGAGGAGTACGAGGGCCAGGACATAAGGGTCATGCCGCTCCAGGCGTTCCCCGTCGTGAAGGACCTGGTCTCCGACGTCTCGTGGAACTACGGGGTCTCGGCCCAGATCCCGGCGTTCAACCCCGGCAACGAGCAGGCGCCGTTCACGATGTTCGAGGAGGACGTCGAGCGTCTCTACGAGCCGAGGAAGTGCATCGAGTGCTTCATGTGCCAGGACGTCTGCCACGTGCTTCGCACTCACCACAAGCACCCCGAGTTCGCGGGCCCCAGGTTCTTTGTCCGGATGCAGTATCTCGAGATGCACCCGATGGACCAAAGCAGCCGCCTGCAGTTCCTCAAGGAGGGGCGCGGCGGGGTGCAGTACTGCAACATCACCAAGTGCTGCTCCGAGGTCTGCCCGGTCGACATCCACATCACCGACAACTCCATCATCCCCCTCAAGGAGCGCGTTGCCGACGAGTACTACGACCCGGCGAAGTGGCTTATGCGCAAGATCCGGGGCAACAGGCGCAACGGCTCCGCCAACGGCGGCGGCGCCAGGCCGAACCACAAGCGCGCCGAGATCCGGACGAACGGGTAGGGGAGCTGGTCAGCACTTCAGCTTGTCAGACCGTCAGCGGGGAGGGAGCGATCTGCTCCCTCCCCGCGTTTTTGCGGGTTTTCGTTTGCGAGGAGCTGTGAAGAACAGTCACGCTCGAAGCGGTTGGGTGTGAACCGAGTGGTAAAGGCTGATCGGCCGAAGTGCTGATAGGCTAAAAAGAGCGGACGACGGGCTTCGAACCCGCGACCTCCAGCTTGGGAAGCTGGCGCTCTACCAACTGAGCTACGTCCGCGTGCGGAAGGATTGTATCATCTGAGTAAGGATCTTCTCCACGGGGTTGATAGGTATATACGATGGAGACAATTTTGTCGGGACAATACGGTGATGGATCATCGCTGTTGCCCTATAGAAATTTGTTTGGCGAGCCCCGTCGACGTATCAGCGACTGGATTTTCTTTGTAACCGGTTGCTTATTCCTCCTATCCGGCCCTTCGATCGACCATCAAAGCGGCCGGCTCCCGTGGACCGCTTTTGTCAGTATGAGTGCTTCGGCGTTGCTGCAGGGTGCTGCCGAACTCCTGCCGCAGAGGTGGACTACGTCGGCTGGCGTGATGCGAAAGTGTTTGTTGGTGTTGTCGCTCGTCTTCCTAATCCTGCTGATTCTGGACCTGGTCTCCTGAGTTATATGGAATACAATTTCTGCCCCCGCTGCGGCGGCCGTCTCCAACTGCGTCAAGTGAAAGACGGCGAACCCGAGCGGCTGGTGTGCGAGGAGTGCTCGTTTATCTTCTATCTCGGACCAAAGCTGGTGGCTGCGGTGATCTTCGAGGTGGACGGGGGGATCGTGTTGACGCAGCGGGCCATCGAGCCGGGGTATGGGAAGTGGACTTTTCCGGGCGGTTTTATGGACCGAGGGGAGACGGCGGAGACCGCAGCCTCGCGCGAGGCGCGTGAGGAGGCCGGGGTCGAGGTCGAGGTGGGGGAGATACTGGGCCTCTACTCCTACGAGGGGCAGGTGCCGGTGATCGCGGTGTACAAGGGTCATGTCGTCGGTGGAGAGCTTACGCCCCTCGACGAGACGATGGCCGTGGAGGTCTTTCCGCGTGATGGGTTGCCGTGGGACGAGATAGCTTTCCCGAGTACGGAGCAGGCGCTCAAGGATTACTTGAGGAGCGTCTCCTAGCCCCCGTCCCCGCTCAGGGCCTCTTTGACGGCGGCCAGTATCTCGGCTTCATCCGTGAGCCTGCCCACACCGGGTTGCTCCTCGGTGGAGGCCATGAGCCCCTCGGATGGGCCGACGAATCGGTGTCCCCAACCTTTCAGGGTCTCCGCGTTGCGACGGGTGGCGGGATTTGACCACATCTCGGGGTTCATGGCGGGGGCCCAGAGGACGCTCCTCGCGCCGGCGAGGACCGTGGCGGAGAGGAGATCGTCGCCGAGACCGACCGCGGCGCGGGCCATCGCGTCGGCGGTGGCCGGGGCGACGAGTACGAGGTCGGCCCAGCGGGCGAGGGTGACGTGCTCGACCCTTCCGGAGCGCTCCCACCACGTCTTCTCCGTGTGGACATCGCCCCCTGCGGCGATCGCGAGGGTCTCTTCCGGGATGAAGCGGAAGGCGGCGTCGGTGGCGGCGACCCTGACCTCGTGGCCGGCCTCACGGAGGCGCCGGATCACGCCGGGCGCCTTGTAGGCCGCTATGCCGCCCGTCACACCTACGAGTACGTTCGCCAAGACGGCCCTACTTTCCCAAGGCTGCATCCGCGGGGACGAGGAGCCCGGGCAGCACCTCCGATGCCAACTCCTCCCCGGTTCGCGCCTTCTCGGTGCGCCGGTACCCGTCCTGCCGCCGGTCGTTGTAGCGTTCGAGCGCCTCGCCCTGGAGGTCCACGATCCAGACCTCCGGGATGCCTGCACGGGCGTAGCGCGGCAGCTTTACGTTCCTGTCGTACGGGAGCGTGGGATTGGAGACCTCTACCAAGAGGAGTATGTCTTCGGGGGCGGGTAGGCACCCCGGCGGGGGCTCCTCGTGGATTACGAGGTCCGGCTGCGGCTC
>JADDPR010000099.1 GCA_016781775.1 Rubrobacter sp.
TGAGCTACTTCCGCACTCTCGCGCCCCGCTCTCGCCGAACGCAGTCGTAATTTAGCACTTCTCCCAGGCGCTTACAAGCGCCCCCGCAGCACCCGTTAACCCCCGCGCGGGAAAACGATATAGCGCTGCACGAAGTAGCTAAGCGTCGAGGTAACGGCGGTCGAGATCACCTTCGCCGCGTTCCCCGCGACGATCGGAGAGAGTCCCGTACTGTTCAGCGCGTAATGTATGAGGATCCAGAAGAGCGCGCTGCTCACCCCCACGCCCACGAGCGCCTGGAGCGCGAAGAGCCCGCCCTGCTTGAGACCCGGATGAGCTTGGCCCCTGAAGGTCCACAGGGAGTTCAGAATGTACGAGTTGACGTTGGCGAGCACGAGGGCGACGAGGTTGTAGAGCACGAACTGCCACGGCTCCTCCGTCGGGTAGGCCCAGAGCAGCATGTTGAGCACCGCGAGGTCCACGGCGGCGTTGATCAGCCCGACGGCCGAGAATTTCGAGAACCGCCGGGCGAACCTGGCCGCACGGTGCTGTTTTTTCTTCACCCTGCCATAGCTTCGCGGTAGTAGCCGCGCAGAGCGGCGGTGGAAGCCTCCCACGTGCGCCCCTCGGCGGCCGTACGGGCTCCGGCGCTCAGGCGCAGGCGCAGGTCCTCGTCGGCGAGGACGCGCCGGACGGCGGAGACGAAGCTCTCTTCGGAGCCGGGCTCGTACAGGAAGCCGCTCTCGCCCTCGGAGACGACCTCGTGAGCAGCCCCGCTGCGCGCGGCGATCACCGGCAGGCCGGAGGCGAGAGCCTCGATCATGGCGAGCCCTAACGTCTCGGTGGTCGAAGGGAAGACGAAGGCATCCGCCGAGGCGTAGGCCTCCGCGAGCTCCTCCCCCTGCAACATCCCCGCAAAGACCGTGGGCGTCCCCCGAAACGCGCGCTCGAGCTCCCCCCGGGCGGGCCCGTCGCCCACGATGGCGAGCCTCGTTTCGGGCACGTCCCAGAGCGCCTTCTTGAGTAACGTAATGTTCTTCTCGTGCCCCAAACGCCCGACGTAGAGCAGGAGCCGCTCGCCAGGGTTTCCATCAGAGAGACGCACGCGAGCGTCTTTCGAGAACTTGTCAGGGTGGAAACGCCGGGCGTCGACACCCTGAGGCCAGAACCGCACACCCCGTATCCCCTCACTCATAAGGTAGTCCTGAGTCGCCTTCGAAGTACAGAGGTTGATCCGGGCCCGATTGTGCAGCGCGCGGACCCATCGTACACCTAGCCCGCCCAAGAACCCGAGCCCGTAGAACCTGGCGTAGACCGTTACGTTCGTATGGTACGAGGCTACGAGCGTTAGCCCCATGGTTCGGGCGTAGAACACCCCCGCCGCACCCAGGACAAACGGGTTGACGATGTGTACCAGGTCGGGGCGGAAGCGGCTCAGGACGCGGCCGACGCTCGGGTTCGGTGGGGCCAGCTTGATCTGTGGGTACGGCGGGAATGGTACCGCGGGGACCCGATGTATGGGAGCCCCCGCGTAGGACGACGGCCCCTCCCCGTACTTGGGGGCGACGATCAGGAACTCGTCGCCAAAGGTGCTCAACTCGTCCAGGGTGTGGCGCAGGCGCGTTACAACGCCGTCTGTCGCCGGAAGAAAGGACTCTGTTACAAACGCGATCCGCAAACCATCCGCCCGGTCAAACCTACTTGTAGTGAGGCCGGCGCCAGTTTACCTGCGGCGCGAACGTCTCCGGGTGAATGCGGTCGCGGTTCTCCATCGCCATGAGAAGCAGCTTCTCGACCGTCTCCTCGTTCAGGAGATGAGGCTTCAGGCCGAGGTCTATGAGGCGCGTGTTCGCAGCCTTGTAGTAGTGCTCCTCCTTCTCCACCCGCGGGTTCTCCAGATGCGCGATGTTGGGCTCCAAATCGAGCGTCCGGGCGACCTTCGCGACGAGCTCTCCGAGCTGCTGCACCGACCACTGCTCGGTGAACTGGTTGAAGACCCGAAACTCGCCCCTCTCCGCCGGGTTGTTCGCCGCGAGCTCGATGCACCGGACCGTATCGCGGATGTCGATGAAGCCGCGCGTCTGGCCGCCTCCACCGTAGACCGTAATGTCGTTGCCGCTCGCCGCCTGGGCGCAGAAGCGATTCAACGCGGTGCCGAAGATGCCGTCGTAGTCGTAGCGGTTGACGAGCACCGGGTCGGAGGCCGTCTCCTCGGTCTCGACGTTGTACACGACGCCCTGGTTGAGGTCGGTGGCGCGGAGGCCCCAGATTTTGCAGGCGAAGTGGATGTTGTGCGAGTCGTGGACCTTGGAGAGGTGGTAGAAGGAGCCGGGCTGCTTCGGGTACGGGAGGGTATCCGTCCGGCCGTTGTGCTCGATCGTTATGTAGCCCTCTTCGATGTCGATGTTGGGGGTGCCGTACTCGCCCATCGTGCCCAGCTTGATGAGGTGGCAGTCCGGGACGATCTCGCCGATGGCGTACACGATGTTCAGGTTGCCCACGACGTTGTTCACCTGGGTGAAGACGGCGTGGGAGCGGTCGATCATCGAGTACGGCGCGGACCTCTGCTCGGCGAAATGGACGAAGGCGTCCGGCCGGAAGCGGTCCACGATCTCGTAGACGTATCGCTCGTCCGTCAGGTCGCCGGAGGCGAAGCCGATCTCGCGCCCGCTGGTCTCCTCCCAGCGGGCGACGCGAGTCGGCAGGTCCGAGATCTCCGTCAGCGGGTTGGTACCGAGCTCCTCGTCCCAACCCCTGCGGCTGTAATTGTCAGCTACAAAAACTTCGTGACCCTGCGCCGACAGGTAAAGAGCCGTCGGCCAACCGCAGAATCCATCACCACCAGCTACGAGGACGCGCACCGACCCTCCCGTATGAAGCGTACAAGGACCGGGCTAGTTTACCCTCCTAAGGGAGGTTTGAGACGATCGCCTGTGTGAATTCTTTTGTACCGGCCGTACCGCCGAGGTCCTTGGTCCTCGTCTCGGGACTTCTGAGCGCCGCCTCGATGCCGGCCTGCATCCTGCTGGCGTCCTCCTCGTGCCCCATGTAGTCCAGCATGTTCTTGGCGGAGAGGAGCGTCGCGAGCGGGTTCGCCCGATTCTGTCCGGCGTATTTCGGGGCCGAGCCGTGGACCGGCTCGAAGAGGGCGAGATCGTCCCCGATGTTGGCTCCCGGTGCCACGCCGAGGCCACCCGTTAGGCCCGCGCAGAGGTCCGAGAGGATGTCGCCGTAGAGGTTCGGGCAGACCATCACGTCGTAGAGCTCCGGCTTCATCACGAGCTGCATGCTCATGTTGTCCACGATGCGGTCGTCGATCTCCTCGAAGTCGTTCTCGTAGTCCTTGGCGACTTCGTAGAAGACGTCGACGAAGAGTCCGTCGGTAAACTTCATGATGTTCGCCTTGTGGACGACCGTCACGTGCTTGCGGCCGAGCTCCTTCGCCTGCTCGAAGGCCAGACGGCAGATGCGCTCCGTCCCTTCGCGCGTGATGATCTTGATGGACTCCGCCGCGTGCTTGCCGACCCGGTGCTCGACGCCGGCATACAAATCCTCCGTGTTCTCCCGGAAGATGATGAGGTCGATGTCGTTGTACCTGAGATCGAGGCCCGGAAGGCTCAAATTCGGCCTAACATTCGCGTAGAGGTCTAGCTCCTTGCGAAGCGCGACGTTCACGGAGCGGAAACCCGTGCCGACTGGGGTCGTCAGGGGCCCCTTGAGAGCTACCTTGTTCCGACGAACGGATTCAAGAACATCCTCGGGTAGCGGGGTGCCCTTCTCCTCCATTACCTTCTCGCCGGCCTCGGCTACCTCCCACTCGATGTCGGTGCCGAGAGCTTTGATGACCTCTTTGACGGAGTTCGTTACGTCGGTACCGATCCCGTCGCCCGGAATAAGAGTGACCGTCTTCGTCACGCGAATACCCCCTTGTCTTGGAATACGGGCAGTATAGCGGCCCGTCTCCGAGACAGCTAATGCACACCCGTCCATATTCCGTAAAGCAGGACATTAGGGAGATGGCGGCGGAGGGATACTGAAGGATCGGTCAACCGATACAGTTCAGGCGTCGCGTGGGCGTGTCAGCTGCGGAGGGGTGGAACGGTGCCCTTCGACCGACCTACTCCCGTCTAGGCCGAGCCTGCGAAGGCGCCTATCAGGACCCCCAGAAGGCCGAGCAGGAGGCTAAGAACGATGGCTACGGCCAAGGGAGTCAGCACCACGATCGCGGCTCGACCAGTCGTGATCCGGTGCATCTCACGTAAGCCTATAACGAACAGGATTACAACGTAGACCGAAATTGCCAGCCCGACGAGTACGTTGAGTATGGGTATCAGGAAAAGGAAAGCCAGCACTACCGGGAAGGAAGCGTAACAAAGGACCCTCAAGGTTGCCTCGAAACCGGCGTTGTTGTGGCGGACCAGTAGGTAGAGGATGAGGTGGTAAATGGCCGCGTTCACAAACGCGGAGACAACGGTACCTACAGGGAAAGCGACAAACAAGACAAGCGAAGAGATCAGTGCCGTAATGACCACAGTAACATCCGCAGCAAGCAATGAGAGCAGAACAAAGAGGACGCCGACTGGTATTGCTGCCAGAACAGAGCAGATTGCAGCGAAGGCTAATGGATTTAGGAAGCTACCGCGCGGGGGTAAGGCGCGGAAGAAGCCGGTTGGATCGGAGATCAAGCCTCTGATCGTTTGGAGGAAGCTACCCAATGGATTCGAGAGGTCGAACTCGCTCCCCGTACCACCTGCCGGGTCCGAGGAAGGCCTCTGCGCCCCTTCCCCACCGAACAACGACCTGGAAGGGTCGTTGGAGGAACCTCTCGAGCTTCCGGAGTTGCCCGTATTGAAGTCCATCCTTTCCCCCTTTTTGGTGTAGGTTCTACCCAAATCTAATCGTGCTGGGGGACAAAAACAATACCGGTCTCGACCGGCGCAACGCCGGCGCGTGTTACTGTAGAATCACGTTAAAGGGTTGGAGAAACGGG
This sequence comes from Rubrobacter sp., assembly GCA_016781775.1. GTDB lineage: Bacteria > Actinomycetota > Rubrobacteria > Rubrobacterales > Rubrobacteraceae > Rubrobacter_F. The sequence continues at coordinate 4,970 of JADDPR010000099.1, forward strand.
GAAGGTTTCATTGTGTCTTCCACCATAGAAACGCTGGAGCGGGAGCTGGGGGAGGCTCAACGCGAGCGGGAGCAGCAACAGAAGGCGGTCATTCGGGCGGAGAATGCTCATGAGGCCGTCTGCGCCGCCCGCGACGACGCCTGGGCAGCCGCAGACGACTTCGCTCAAGACGATGAGGTAGAGCGTCTCTCTGCGCTCGTTTACCAGCGCAGACGCGAGCTTTACGAGGCGATAGATCGGCTCAAGGCCGCCGAGGGCAAGGAGCGCAGGATCAAGAGCCGGCTGATGTACGTGTTGCCGGCGGAGCGACGTCGCTACCTCTCCGGGACGGTGGACGAAGAGTTCGAGAAGCTGCTCCAGTCCGTGCGGCACGCGTACCTGCGCGACCTACCCGGGGCGGAGGTCACGGTAGTAACCGAGAAGCCAGGGGAGCTGGACCTTCGGGGCGACGCGACGTGGAGGGCGCTGGAGAGGCTGTACTCGGGGACGGTGCGGCGGTGGGTCGAGATCCGGACGGGCGCCGCGCCGGGGTACGTCGAGAAGGCGTGCGCCATGGCGCATCAGGTGGCCTACTACGCAGGGGGACACCTCCCCCGCGTGTTCGTTGGCGGTGAAGAGATTCGCGTAAGCGGGGCGGGCGACCGATACGCGAATAGGGGACGGCCGCTCGCGGGCTTCGACGGAGAGAAAGGTCGGCTCGCTCTCGCTCGGATTACGGCCCGCCGGTATCTGGACGAGACGTCCGTGGCCCGACTCGGCAAGCGTGCCCCCGCGCTCGTGCAGATCTCGGAGATAGCTCGCCTCTACCAGACCATGAACCTTACGGGCGACGAGATCCGCTGGCGGCTCGAGCAGCTTATCTCGCTGAGACTCGACGTGCTGGAAGCGGTTTATACCCTCACCGGCGAGAAGCGGCGCTTCTCCTTCTACGAGATCGCCCGCGCGGCTCGCCTCCTCGACGGCCACTTCCCCGACGCCGGCGTCGCGGCCGAAGCCCTCTCCCGCGCCGTCAACCGCGCGGTCGAGACCGGCGTCCCTCTGGTAGACGTCGCGTACCTGAGTGTTACATCCGGTGAGGGTTTTTAGAGCTTGTCAGCGCGCCGCTCCGGCGGCTCTCAGCCATCGGCTCGTTACGGGTTGATTCTTCGTGTTGGGTAAGAGCGGGTGCCTCACCCAGGGTCGGGAAGCTCTTAAAGAGCTAATCTGCTAGCCAGCTACCCATCTGCAAGGTCGTGTTCGGGGACGGAGAGGTTGTACGGGCGGGCCGGTTTCTCGGCGAGGACGCGTACCTTGTAGACGAAGTCGGGGACAAACTCTCCGCGACGCACCTCGAGTATTTCGACGGGTTGGCCCGTGGCCTTGAGAGCGGCGCGCCCACCGACCTCGTAGCGAGCGGGACGGTTGCGGTCCACCATATGGTGCCTCTCTTTCGGTTTGAAATGCGTTTTCGGAGCGAAAGTATAATGGCGGGAAGGGTCGGTCTTCGGCCCCATCCAAGGACTGGTTAGGAAGGCGGTGGTCGAATGCCGGAGAGGTGGGACCTTATCGTGGTGGGTGCCGGGCCGGGAGGATCCTCGACCGCCTACCACGCGGCCCGGGCGGGATTGAACGTCTTGCTCCTCGACCGTCAAGAGTTTCCGCGGGACAAGACGTGTGGGGATGGGCTCATGCCGCACGCGACCGGGGAGATCTCGCTGATGGGCCTCGGGGAGTGGCTCGAGGAGCCGGAGCACGGCAAGTTCTCCGGATTCTCCATCTACACGCAGACCGCGTCCCTGCGCCAGAAGGTCCCCCCCACCTTCCACGGCCCGCACGGCTACGTCGTGCCGAGGGAGGAGACGGATGCTCGCCTGGTCGGGCGCGCGAAGATGGTTGGGGCGGAGCTACGGACGGGCGTTCGCGCCACCGAGCTTCTACGGTCGCCGGCCGGTAGCGTGACGGGGGTGGAGGCGGTCGTCGTCGGGGATGGCGGTGAACCCTTGAGGTTCGAGGCGCCGCTGGTCGTGGCGGCGGACGGGATCGGGGGGTTTGCGGGCGAGGGGATCAAGGCTCACCAGAACTCCGTGGCGAGGCGGCAGTACTTTAAAGGCGTCTCCGGTCCGAACACGGAGGACCTGCACGTCTTTATAACCAAGGACATGAACGAGCATGGGGCGGGCTACGGCTGGGTGTTCTACTTCGGGGACGGCCGGGCGAACGTCGGGGCGGGCGTCTCGACGAAGACGCTGGCTCGGTCGGGGCGCAACCTCAAGGACTTCTACGAGCGGTTCCTGGAAGAGCCGGAGCTCTCGGAGTGGTTGGCGGACGCGGAGCCGGAGGGGCCCGCGAAGAGCTGGTCTCTGAAGATGGGTATGTGGGGAGCCAAGCGCCACGCTCAGGGTCTAATGACCGTCGGGGACGCGGCGAGCATGATCCACCCCATCAGCGGCGAGGGCGTGGGGTACGCGATCGAGTCGGGGCGCCTCGCCGCTTCCTGGGCCTACGAGGCACGCTCGCGCAATGACTACTCGGCCTCCGTTCTCAAGGGCTACGCCACCCAGCTCAGGCAGAAGAGGGCCAAGGAGCACCTCTCCGGGTACGCCCTTACGAACCTCGTCCCGAACCTGCACGCTATGGAGCCCCTGTTCGCCGCGTGCGAGAAGGACCCGAAGGCCCGACGCGCCCTCGTCGAGGCATTTACCGGCGACGCCCCGGCCTACACGCTCCTCAAGCACCCCAGGATGCTCGCGGACGCCGTTAGAACAGCGGTACGCTCCTGAACGTTGGGGCGAGGCCCGTCGTTTGGCCGGGTTGTATGCTGGTAGCCCCAGGATGAGAGGAAGGCGATGGCCAGGGAGACCTTGAAGGTAGGAGAGATCGAGGTTCGGGTGCTCGACGACGGCATCTTCGTCACCGATGCCGGCAACCTCTTTGGGCCCGATGCGAAGCGGGCGAAGATCAAGGGCGGCATGCACCCGGTGCTCGTGAGATCCGGCGACGCCCTGGTCCTGCTGGACGCGGGCTTCGGCCCGGAGCTGCCCGAGATGCTCGTTGGGCGGTACGAGATCCGGCGCGACAAGGGCCTCGTGGAGAACCTACGGGAAGCCGGGTACGAGCCTGGGGACGTGACGCACCTTATCCTCTCGCACCTCGACCCCGACCACGTCGGCTGGGCGTTGAACCCGAAGGGCTTCCCCAACGCGACGGTCTACGCGCAGGAGGCCGCTCTGGAGGAGGCACGGAAGATGCCCGAGAAGGACGGTCGCCGTCTCGCCGTCTCGCCGGTGGAGAACGGGGTCTACGAGGGCTGGTTCGAGCTTCTGAATGGCCCGGCGGAGATCGTCGAGGGCGTAAGGGTCGAGGTGAGGAGCGGTCACGCCGAGGGGCACCAGATCGTGTGGATCGAGTCGGGGGACGAAGCCGCCCTCTACACGGCGGACCTCGCCCCCGCAAAAATCTGGTTGAACCCCGACCTGATCAGCGGCGTCGACACGGACCCCGAGGCGGCCCGCAAGAACCGCATCGAGGTGCTAACCGAGGCCGAGGAGCGTAACGCGCCGGTGATCCTCTACCACGAACCGAGAGACGTCCTCGTCCGAATTCGGGGCAAGGACGGGGGCTTCGAAGGCGTCTCGCTAGACGAGGCTTGAGGCGCGGTTAGCGGCGTCCCCTGCGGCGGCGCTCCTGGATCTTGCGCCATACGATCGGCGCGGCCATTATCGCCAGGCGTCTCAGCAAACTTCCCATGCTCACTCCTTAAAGTAGCTTTCACGTTCGTATACGAACGGGCCCGTACGAAGTTGCCGTCGCTCCCCTATCCCTCGTGCCAGGTCGTGCGCTTCGACACGGGCTCGCGCCTGCGGGGCCTCTCGTCCACGTCACCGTAGCCGAGGTACAGGAAGGCCACGACTTCGTCCTTGCCCTCGAGCCCGAGGAAGCCGCGCATGTAGGGATGGTAGGCGCTCGGACCGGTGCGCCAGATCGTGGCGAGGCCAAGGGAGTGGGCGGTGAGCTGCATGTTCTGGACGGCGGCCGAGCACGCGGCGTAGTTCTCCAGCGTCTCGACCTCGTCGCGGCCCTCCTTGGAGACGACGGCGATAACGACAGGGGCCCTGAACGCCTTCTTGCGCTCGCGGCTTAACCTGCCGGAGATCGTCTCTTCCTCCTCGCCCTCGGCCTCCGCCATGAGCCGGGCGCATTCGGCGCGGGCACGGGCGAGCTCCCCCCGGCCCTTCCCGACGAAGACGTGGAAGCGCCAGGGCTCGGTCATCCTGTGGTTCGGGGCGTGCACGGCGCTCTCCAGGATCCCCTCGACGATCTCGCTGGAGACGGGGTCTTGCTTGACGCGCCCCACGCTGCGGCGCGTCTCTATTGCCCGGGTTACTTCCAAAACGCTCCTTGCTTGTTTAAGCCTCGTCCCGGGTATTTTACTGCGGGGAGGAATAGCGGCAGAGGCACAAGAGTTCCCCTATGATTTAGTGAGTCAAAGCTACAAAGAGGAGATAGCCTGATGACTAAGACCGTCACCGTCACCGGCGCCGCGGGCGCCATCGGGTACGCGACCCTGTTCCGGATCGCCTCGGGCCAGCTGCTCGGGCCCGACGAGAAGATCAAGCTCAAGCTGCTGGAGATCGAGCCGGCGCTCAAGGCCGCCGAGGGAACCGCGATGGAGCTCCACGACTGCGCCTTCCCGCTGCTGGAGTCCGTCGACATCACCGCCGACGCGAAGGAGGCCTTCGACGGCACCAACGTCGCGATGCTCATCGGCGCCCGACCGCGCCAGAAGGGGATGGAGCGCGCCGACCTTCTCGAGGCGAACGGGGCGATCTTCAAGCCTCAGGGCGAGGCCATCAACGCGGGTGCCGCCGACGACGTGAAGATACTGGTGGTCGGCAACCCGGCGAACACGAACGCTTTGATCGCCATGAACAACGCCCCCGACATCCCGCGCGAGCGCTTCACCGCGATGACGCGCCTCGACGAGAACCGTGCGATCTCCATGCTCGCCCAGAAGCTCGGGGTAGGCGTCGAGGACATCCAGGACCTCGTCATCTGGGGTAACCATTCCCCGTCGATGTTCCCCGACCTCTTCAACGCCAAGGTCAAGGGCGAGCGGGCCGTGGACCAGGTCGACATGGGATGGTACGAGAACGAGTACATGCCACAGGTCGGCAAGCGCGGCGCCGCGATCATCGAGGCGCGGGGCGCGTCGTCGGCGGCGTCGGCGGGCAACGCCGCGATCGACCACGTGCGCGACTGGGCCCTGGGCACCGACGGCCTGCGCTCGATGGCGGTCCCCTCCGGCGGCCAGTACGGCGTGGAGGAGGGGCTGGTGTCCTCGTTCCCGGTGCGGTGCTCGGGCGGCAGCTACGAGATCGTCGAGGGCCTCGAGGTCGGCGACTTCGCGCAGTCCAAGATCGACATCAGCGTCAACGAGCTCAAGGAGGAGCGCGACGCGGTGAAGGGCCTCGGGCTGCTCGGCTAACCTCCCGTAAGGACCACCGCGATCTTCGTGATCGGTTCAGGACGAGCGCCCCGTCGAAACTGGCGGGGCGCTCGCTCGCTGATAGGCCTCGCACCACCGTGCTGCAAACATCCGACGGAGAGGAGACACATGCCGGAGGCGACGCCGGAGTTCAAGCGTGAGCTGCGGGAGGCCCTCGCAGAGATGCACGTCGGTCGGACCTTCGAGTTCCGGCGCACGTTTACGGACGGTGACGTCGCGATGTTCTGCAGCGTTACCGGGGACTACAACCCGTATCACCAGGACGCCGGGTTCGCGCGGGATAGCTGGTACGGGCGGCCGACCATCCCCGGGCTCCTCACGGGGAGCATGCTCACGCACATCGGCGGTCTCCTGGGTTTCCTGGCGACGGAGATGCGTTTCGAGTACCTGGCGCCGGTCTTCGTCGGCGACACGATCTCCTGCACCGTCACCGTCACAGCAAAGGACGAGGAGAAGAGGCGCGTGGAGTGCGACGCGTCGTTTACCAACGAGGACGGCGCGAAGGTGCTGCGGGCAAGCTTCGCGGGGTTCCCCGGCAGGATCCGGCTTGCCCGCTGACCCTATCGTCTTCTTCGAGCGCCCCTACCCTAGCGCGAACATGGTCCTGGTCCGGGGCCAGAACCCCATCCTCCTGGACACGGGCTACGGTAGCGACTTGCAGGAGACGGAGAACCTGCTCAGGGGAGCGGGCACGCCACCCGAGGCGCTCTCCCTTATCGTCAACTCCCACTACCACTGCGACCACGCCGGGGGCAACGCGCGCTTACAACGGGACTACGGCATCCCCGTCGCGGCCCACCGCTGGGAGGCGGCACTCGTAAACGGGAGGGACCGCGAGGCCTGCGGCGTGGAGTGGCTCGACCAGCCCATCGAACCCTACCGCGTCGACCGCCCCCTCTCCGACGGCGACGAGCTCGACGCCGGTCCGATGGTCCTTCGGGTGATCCACACCCCCGGACACACCCTGGGACACATCTCCCTTTACGCGCCGGAGGAGGAGACCTTGCTCCTCGGTGACGCCGTACACGGGGACGACGTCGCCTGGCTAAACCCGTTCAGGGAGGGCGTCGGGGCGGTGCTAAGGGCGCTCGAGACCCTCGATCGGCTCTCGGCGCTGCCGGCGCGACGGGCCTTCTCCGGGCACGGGACGGAGGTCCGGGACCTCCAGGCCGCTATCGACCGGGGTCGGCGCCGCTACGAGAAGTGGCTGGAGGAATCCGAGAAGGCATACTGGCACGCTTGCAAGAGGATCTTCGGCTACGCGCTCATGATCTACGGGGGCCTCGAAGAAGGCGAGGTCGCCCCTTACCTTCTCCGCTGCCCCTGGTTCGGGGACTATGCCCGCCACGGCTTCGGCACGGAGCCCGAAGCGTTCATTGATCCGCTCGTCGCCGAGATGCTCCGCTCGAAGGCGGCGGGTTGGCGGGACCGCCGCCTCGTCGCCCTCCCGCCTCACAACGCACCATCGCCCGGCTGGCCCTCCGGCCCGACACGCCCCAAGGACTGGCCCGGGTTGCGGCAACCAGGCTGAAGAAACAAAGGGCGCCCCCGCCGCGTACGGCAGGGGCGCCCTCCGAGGGCCAAGAGCCGAAGGCTACAGAACCTTGATGCGCCGGCGGACCTTCTTCTGCGCGATGTTCGCGGCGATCTCGTCGAAGGACCGGGCGGGGCCGCTGCCCTCCGGGAAGAGGGCGTGGCCGGGCTCACCGGAGGAGTCCGGGAGGATGGCGATGCGGCCCATGACCTTGGCGTCGAGCTCACCCGCGACGCGGTCGCCGCCGTCGCCGCCGAAGATCTTGAGCTGCTCACCGCAGCAGGGGCATTCGGCGTAGGCCATGTTCTCGACGACGCCGGCGACCTTGAGGTGGGCCTGCACGGCCATCTTGCCGGCCTTGACGGCGACGCGGGCGGCGTCGGCCTGCGGGGTCGTCACGACGAGCGCCTCGGCCTTCGGGATCATCTGAGCGACCGTGAGGGCCACGTCGCCGGTGCCGGGGGGCATGTCCACGATGATGAA
>JADDPR010000058.1 GCA_016781775.1 Rubrobacter sp.
GGACTGCTAGTTCATGTAGGTGGCGTGGCGCGGCTCTATAACGATCACGACGCGCTCGTCGCCGGGCTGATGGTAGGGGTACTCGTCCAGCCCGAGGTACTTGTTCGCCATCTCGTTGATGAAGTCGAGGTTCGGGTCCTCGTCTATGCGGACGACCTCGCCGCGGACCTCCAGGTAGCGCAGGTGGTTCTCGGGGTCCACGATGGAAACGGCTATGCGCGGGTCGCGCTGGATGTTGCGGTACTTCTGGCGCGTCTTCGTCTGGCTGAACTTCAGGTACTCGCCGTCCCAGCCGAACCACACCGGGTTGTTCTGCGGCTCGCCGTGCGGCCCTATCGTCGCGATGTGGGCGACGGCGGTGGAGGCGAGCAGGTCGTCGTAGCTGCCGGGGATTACAGGCTCCCTTTTCTGGGTCTGCATCTTTACTCCTTTTCGTAGCGGTTCTGCACGGCGTGGCTTCTCGTGGGGTCTGGTGTGCTCGGCTGCACGCTATCCGTCGCGCCGTATTTCTGCGGCGGCCGGGCGGAAGAAGAGGCCGAGGATCCAGTCGGTCGCCACCTGCGCCTTGCCCCTCGGGCTCTCCAGCTTGTACAGGTAGGTGGCCCGCCACACGAGGGCGGCCAGAAGCCCCGAGAACCTCACGCCGAGGACCTCGTTGACGGCGAACTCGCTCCCGAGCTCGACGAGGTGTCCCATCGGCCGGTACTCGAAGGGCTTCAGGTCCTCCTCCCGTCCGTCGAGGGAGGCGAGCACGTTCTCCGCGGCGACGTAACCCTCCTGGACGGCGGCCTGGGCGGTGGGGGGGACGTACCGCTCCTTCTCGTTCTCCGCGAGGACGTTCGGGACCGCGGCGCAGTCGCCCAGCGACCACAGGCCGGGCCGGTCCGCGACGCGCAGGTACTCGTCGACGATCACGCCGTCGCGCTCGGTGAGGGGGAGGTCGAGGTCCTTGAGCAGCTCGTTCGGACGGCCCCCGGCGGTCCAGATCGCGTTCTCCGTCTCGATCTCGCGCCCGTCCTTGAGGATCACCCGGTCCGCCTCGACCCTCTCGGCCGCAGCGTTCGTGAGGACCTCGACGTTGCGCGCGGCGAGGCGGGCGCGGGCGGCGCGCCTCAGGGCGGGGTCGAGCTCCGGCAGGATCTCCTTGCCGCGGGTCAGCAGGATCACCTTCACCCTATCCCGCCTGATGCCGGGGTAATCCGGGGCGAGGGCGTCGGTGATGAGGGCGTCGATCTCCGCCGCGGTCTCGACCCCCGTGGAGCCGCCCCCGATGACGGCGAAGGTGAGCGACGAAGCAGGCACGTCGCCGTCGGCGAGCGTCGCGTCCTCGAAGCGCTCGATGACCCTGTTGCGGATGCGCTCGGCGTCGGCGATCCCCTTCATCGTCAGGCAGTGCTCCGCCACGCCTTCTATGCCGAAGAAGTTCGGCTGCGCCCCCACCGCGAGCACGAGATGCTCGTAGGAGAACTCCTTCCCCCCTTCGGCGACGGCGACCCTGCGCTCGTAGTCGATGTGCCGCAGCGCGGCCCTCCTGAAGCTCGCCCCGGCGGTGATGAGGGCCCTCCTCAAGGGCTGGGCGACGTTGAGGGTGTCGATGTCGCTCGAGATGGTGCCGGCGACCATGGGCCAGAACGTAAAGAAGTTCTCCCGCGAGATCATCATTACGCCCACGTCGTCACGCGCGCGGGTCATCTCCGTCAGCTTCTCGGTGACCGCATATCCGCCGAAACCGCCCCCGACGACGAGCACCTTCTTCTCGAACTCCCCGTACGGACGTTTCTCCCACGGCGAATAACGTGGCTCCGGGTTCAGATAACGGCGCAACGCTCCCGCCGCCACCGCCGCCCCTCCCGCCGCGAGCCCGCCCTTGACCCATCTTTTCATCCTCGCCTCCGGAGGCTCGTATCCAGGTCTCGCAACACTATACTCCCACCCGTTGGGTGGGGCCGCCGAAGGATCGCGTCAGGGAGAAGTCATCCTGAAAACCTTGCTCCGGATCGCTCGACCCCGAACGCTGCATACGTCCTCATCGCTCGCCCTCCTCACCGCTCCGATCCACCTTCCCCGAAGCACGTTCCTTTTCGACGAATTCGCGAACCGCCGGCGCGACCTCCCGCGCAAAAATCTCCACCTGTCGCTCGGGATCTTCCAGGGGGCCCTTGGGCCAGAAGACGAATGAATCCATCCCGAGCTCTAGGGCGAAGCCGGAGAGGACTTCGGCCCACTTCCCGGGAGGGCCTTCCAGGGGACCGTCACCCTCCGGCCCGATCCTGCCGTCGACGTTGTAGACGCGCGTGATCTCCACAGGCTCTCGCCCCGCTTCCCTCGCCGCGTCGTCTATCCGGTCTTGCATCTCCGGCAACCTCTCGGGCGACGAGTACGCGAGCGAGGGGACCCACCCGTCGGCGAGGCGCCCTATGAGCCCGAGCATCCTCGGCCCGTACGCCCCGACCCAAATGCCTATAGGATGCGCCGGCCGCGGCCCCGGGCGCATCCCCGAGAGCCCGTAGAACTCCCCCTCGAAGCGCAACGAACGCTCGTCGCTCCACACGAGCCGCATCACCTGTATCGCCTCCTCCAGCGCCCGGACCGCCTCGCCGGGGCTCCTCCTCGGCCCGCCCATCGCCGCGACCGCATCCCAAAAGGCCCCGGCCCCGAGGCCCATCTCCACGCGTCCCCCAGAGATGACGTCGAGGGAGGCTGCCGCCTTGGCGAGCATCGCCGGCGGGCGCAGGGGGAGGTTCGCGACGTCCGGGAAGAAGCGTATGCGTTCGGTCTGGGGGACGAGCGTCGAGATCAGGGTCCAGGTGTCCAGGAAACGGCGCTGGTAGGGGTGGTCCTGTACGCCCACGAGGTCGAGACCGGCCCCGTCCGCCGCCCGCACGACCCTCGTCAACGCTTCCCAAGAATCCGCCCGTGGCTCCACGCTGACGCCGAACCTGAGCTCTCTTCCGTAATCTCTCATGAGAGCCCCCTTCTCGGACGCTGGTGCACAAGAACCTCC
>JADDPR010000080.1 GCA_016781775.1 Rubrobacter sp.
GGGGTCGGCGAACCCGTCGAAGAGCTTGGCCGCGACCCTCATGTCCGCGCTGTCGCGGCCCACCGTCGACCCCGCCAACGGCGCCGCGGATCCTTGCTTTTCGTGCATCACGGTTTCTCCTATCTAGCGACCCGAATACGTTTATTGTATATGCGCCTTGCCGAATAAATCAAGGCGACCGGTTCGGGGAGGGGGACGACGGTCCTCGGGGTTCTCGGCCTCCCCGGGGCGAAGGAGGCGGGCCGCCGGGCTGACTCGGGGTCGCGGCGGCTCTCCGTCCCCTGTTTCTGGCGGCCCGTCCGCGGGGCGCGTCCCGCTACCTACGCCGTCCCTTCACGTTGTTGGGCCGTGGTGCTCGTGCCGCGATCGCGGGCGGGGACGGGCGTCTTGTCCGGCGTGCCCCGTCGCCTCCCCCTGGGCCGGTCCTGTCCGGCGCAGCCGGACGAGCGCCGGCCAGGTCTGCTCGGCCCTGGGGAGCCTCAAGATGAGCACGCCGTCGCCGAAGTTGGCGTTGGCGGTCTCCGCGTCGACCGGGCAGGGCAACTCGAGGGTGCGCTGGTAGGGGCCGAGGTGCCACTCCTGGGTGAGGTAGTCCTTGGCCTCGCCGTGCGTGCCCGCGACCATGCCCTGGATCTCGACCGTCTCCTCCCGGACGTTCAAGCTCTTGCCCCGCACGTTGATCATGATGTTCTCCGGCTTGATCCCGGGCATCGGGGCTTCTATCACGAGCTCGTGAGCCGTCATCCAGCTGTTGACGGGGACGCGGTGACCTTCCTGTCCCTGTCCTGCTTCTCCTAACATAGATCCACCTCTCCGAATGATGTGCCTAGCAACAGCTTCGTCTCCGCGGGACCTCGGGTACGCCGGCCCAGTCCCGGGCGAGGCCGAACGCGTCTTCCACGGAGAGGGCGACTGTGACGGCGTCTCGGTCTTGCCCGGCCCAGAGCTCGTAGTCTTCTGGGGACGGGAAGGCGTTCAGGTACGGGCAGAGCGTCGCGCGGGTCGATCCGTCGTTCGTCCGCGCCGCCCCGAAGGAGACGACCGCGTTCTCCGGCACGGCCACCGCGGTGCGCCTGGTTACCACGGCTCTGATCTCGTCTCCGCCGTGAGGGCTCTTGGTGCGCACCAAGATCGGCTCTTGCCCGAGCACGAACGGGAGCATCAGGGCGTCCAAGAAGCAGTGGGTGTGGAGGGTCTCTCCGTTCGCCTTGACCTCGTGGCGGGTCGGCCTCTCCGAGATAAGGTCCTCCGGCCGGGGCCTCGGCGTCTCCCTTGCGAAGACCGTCGTCAGGTCCCCAAGCGTCCTGAACTCGGAGTGCCGCGGGAGCCCGAAGACCTCCCAGAGGCGTTCCGCCAGTTCCTCCGGCAGCCGGATCTCTTCGTAGCTCACGTGTTTGCCTCTTTCGGTAGCTGTTGGGGTGCTTTGCCGTCTACCTCGCTCGGATCGACGGCCGGGTAGCCGATCCGATCGAGCGCCCCCGAGATGTCCCGGGCACTTAGCCGGTCCGTCTCGTAGCGCACCTCGATCAGCCCGACCGATTCGTCGGCTCGAACGCCCCACACGCCGTCCAGGCGCTCGAGCTCGTCCCGTACGATGTCCCCCGCCGAGACCGCGCAGCAGCCCTCGTCGATCACCGGGCGCTCCAGGAGGAGCGGAACCCGCAGGACGAGGCGCGCGGTGGAAGGCACCCTCCGCCTCCTTCTACGCCGCGCAGCAGGAGAGCTTGGAGACGTCGCGCCTGAACGTCTGGGCGGCGAGCTTCAGGCCCTCGGACATCGTGAGGTAGGGCGCGAAGTTGTCCGCGAGGTCGGAGACCGTGATCCCGAACTTGACCGCGAGCGTCGCGGCGTAGATGACTTCGCCGGCGTTCTCTGCCACGACGTGCGCCCCGAGCAGGCGGCCCGTCTCTTTCTCTGCTACCAGCTTGACGAGCCCCAAGGTGTCGCGGTTGACGAGGGCGCGCGGCACCGCCTTGAGCGGTAGGACGGAGGTCTCCACGTCCCGGCCCGCCGCGCGCGCTTGCGCCTCGCTCATCCCCACGGTCGCGACCTGGGGGTCGGAGAAGATCACGCCGGGCAACGCGCTGAAATCGAGGGTTTTGTTTGCCCCCGAGAACGCGTTGTCGACCATCAGCGCGCCCTCGTAGGCGGCGACGTAGACGTACTGGGGACCGAGCGTGACGTCGCCGACGGCCCATATGCGGGGGTTGCTCGTCCTGAGCTGCTCGTCCACGCGCACCGCGCCTCGCTCGTCGAGCTCGACGCCGGCGCGATCGAGGCCGAGTTCCTCCACGTTGGGCTTGCGGCCCGTCGCGACCAGTATCTCCTCGCCCTCCAGCACCCGCTCCTCGCCGTTCACGGTCAGGTAGAGGCGCTTCTTGCCGTCCTCCGTCTTCTCGGCGCGCTCGACTCGGACGCCGGTGAGGACCTCGATCCCCTCGCGCCCGAGCGCCTCCATCATCGCCTCCGAGACCTCCGGCTCGTAGTCCTTAAGGAGCTTCGGCCCCCGCTGCATCAGCGTGACCCGGCTGCCGAGATGCCGTAAGAGCTGTCCCTGCTCCAGGGCGACGTAGCCGGCCCCGATCACCAAGACCGACTCCGGCACCCTCTCCAGCTCCATCGCCGTCGTGCTGGTCAGGTACCCCGCCTCTTCCAGCCCGGGTACGGGCGGCAGCGCGGGACGGGCTCCCGTGGCGATCAGGTACGACCCCGCCTTTATGGTGCGAGCGTCCACCCGAAGCGTCTCTCCGTCCTCGAAGCTCGCCTCGCCCCGGATCAACTCCCAGCCGTACTCGTCCACGAGGTCTGCGTACTTCTCCTTGCGCAGGGCCTCCACCAGCTCGTCCTTCTGGGCCACGAGAGACCAGTAGTCGGCCGCCCCCGCCTTGGTCTCGATGCCCTCGAAGGGGTGATGGCCCGCCCGGTGGTAGATCTCGGCTCCCCGCAAGAGCGTCTTGCTCGGCACGCAGCCGACGTTGACGCACGTGCC
>JADDPR010000128.1 GCA_016781775.1 Rubrobacter sp.
CGAGACACTCATTGACCATTTGTTTGTAGCGCTCCTCGAAGATGTGCAGGGGCATGGGCATCCCCGGCATAAGCACCACGTTCAAGGGGAAAAGCGGTATCTCCGTCAACCCTCGTCTCCTCCTTCTCGCCCGGACCTCATCCTTGCGCCCCGCGTACCCGGAAATACGGCCCCACAAAAATCGAGGAGGCACTCGATGAGCGCCTCCTCAAAGTCTTGCTCCGCCCGCTCGGGCTACGAAGCTACTCGTCCTTGCTGATCCAATAGGTGAACAGCCACGCGGTGCCGTAGATCGCCAACACCAGCAGGGCACCGGCGAAGAAGCGGAAAACGCCGCCCGCGCTGTACGATACCTGCTCCTGCAACAGAGCCAGAACGGAATCCTGCATTCTACTCACCCCCCGGTACGGGCTCGCCGTTGATGGTGTTCGTCCTCGTACCGTCTTCGTTCTCGACCACGGCCGGGCAGTTCTCGTTTACGACGTTCTGCTGCAGCGTAACGCAGTTGTAGATCAAGAACCCGCCCTCGGGCTGGTAGTCGACGCGCCTGGCCGACTCCCGCGTGTAACCCATCGTCATCATCGTGAGGATGACCGTGGGCGCGCAGATCAGCAACGCGTACTGGCTCCAGCGGCTCGCCCGGCCCCAATGGAAACCGGACGCCGTAGCCTTGAGGTAAAGAGCCACGACGAAGAAGCCTACGAGCATCAACCCGATCAGCCCGATGAACTTCCACGGGTACATGTCGCCGAGCGGTATTTTCGTGGCCTCGCCTCCCGCGAACTGGACACCCGGGAAGATGTCGGCGTCGGCTGGGATTACATTGAGCACCGTGAACAGTGCCGTGAACCCGAGGGCCCCAACGGCCATGTTCCTGAGGGTAGGCGTCGGCTTCACCGCGAACCTCAGCTTGTGCACGAAGTAGGCGGTGGCGGCGATGCTCATGATCGCGAGGTAAATCGCCAGGAGGTTGAAGACCCATGCCCTCTCGCCGAGCATGATGGTATTGAACGCCTCGGGCGAGCTCTCGCGGATACCCTTGAGGTACCCGTAACCTATGACGGGCTGCAGGATAAGGAACCCGAAGCCCCACAAGATCCCGAAGTGCCCCATCCAGTCGTAGTAGTCCCTGTCGTCCTCACGCGTGCTCTTCAGGTACCTCCACGCCCCCCAGCCCGCGATAAGGAAGCCCGCGTAGGAGAAGTTGCCGACGAAACGGTGCATGTTCAGGGGCACCATCGTCTGATTGAGGAAAGTACGCGCGACGTTGGTGATCGGAGCCTCGGCGGGCGTAAGCATGTACGAGGCTACCGCGTCGATCATCGTCATCGCCATCAGCCCGAAGAAGCCGGCGATGAAGCCGAAGGTGACGTGCAATGTTTTACGGTACGCGAGCTTGTCCCAGACGTTGTACCAGGCATACACGATGATGATCTGGCCGAGGAACATAAACGCCTCGACGAGAAAGACCCAGAAGAAGATGTTCTGCAGATAAGAGAAGAACACCGGGAACAGCGTCACGAGCGCCAAAACGAACGTGATCGCTAAAGCCGCGCCCGAGGCGAAGAGCAGCACGGTGAAACGCGCCAGGTTGCGGGCGAAACGCTCGTATCTCGGCTCCTTCGTCACCATCCCGAGGTACTCGCTTGTCGCCGCTATCAGGACCGCGCCGATGATGAACGCGGCGAAGAGGATGTGCGTCTGGACGAGCGCCGCGATAACGACGTTCTTCCCGATTATAGGGACCTGGAGATCGCCAATCGGCATGCTCTATCCCCCTACTGGCCCGGGAAGTTGATGATCCGGCTGACGGCCATGAGCATGTTCAGCAGCACCACCACGACCACCAAAAGCCCTATAACCGTGGCGAAGGGCCGCCTCGTCGAGGACGCCCTCGGGCCCCGGTCGAGCCATGGCACCGCGAACAACAACAACACGAACACCGTCGGCACGATCACGGCTCCGAAGGAGATCAGGGCGTAGCCGGGGAAGAACATCAGCATCTGCTCGTAGAAGAAGAAGAACCACTCGGGGCGCGGCACGTACGTCACCGTCGCCGTGTCCGCAGGCTCCGTCAGGGGGGCAGGCGAGACATAGGAGAGGGCGCTGCAAGCCAACAGAAGTAGCGTCGAGACAAACAGATCGTAGAGGACCTGCTTGGGGAAGAAAGCAATCGTTTCGTCAGGCCGTTCGAAGACGTTCTCTTCGGTAATGACCTCTTGCTCTACTGGCTTTGCCTTGCCTGTAGCCGGAGCGTACATCTCTACACCTCTCTTCTATGAATCCCTGTCCGCATACTACCAGCGGAGCTATTTCAGGTACGGTAAACCCTCTTACTCAGGGGAATCAATCCCTGTCGGCACGATCCCTGCGGCCCACGTAGGGCTCGCCGTCGTCCTCTTCGTACTGCTCGTACTCTTCCAGGCGCTGCCGCTCCTGAAGCTTGGCCATGCGCTCCCTGTACTCCATCTCGTCCCCAAAGACGCCGTGACGCCTGAGCAGATACAGGTGGATGCCGATAAACGGCGCGAGCGCGGCCGGCAGAAGCCAGACGTGGATCGCGAAGAAGCGCGAGATGGTGGCCGGTCCGATCGTGTCGCCGCCCATGAGGAACTGGATCGTGTACGCCCCGACGAACGGCGAGTAAGACCCGATCTTCATCCCCACCACCGTCGCCCAGAGGCCGTCCTGGTCCCACCTGAGCGCGTAGCCCGTGAACGCGATGATGACCACGAGAAGCAGCAAGACCACGCCTACGACCCAGTTGAGCTCGCGGGGGGCTTTGTAGCCGCCGCTGAAGAAGACCTGGGCCATGTGCAGACCGATCATGGCGAGCAGGAAGTTGGCCGACCAGTAGTGGATGCCGCGGATGAGGGTCCCGAAGTACGCCTCGTTCATGATGTAGTAGATCGAGTTCCATGCGTGGTCCGTCGTGGGGACGTAGTAGAAGAGCAGGAGGATGCCGGTGAGGAACTGCAGCGTTATAAGGAAGAGCGTCGCGCTCCCCAGGGTGTAGATCCAAGCTCCCCTCTTGGGGACCGGCTCGTAAAGAAAGTGCTCCATCATGGTTATGATTCCGGCCCGGTGTTCCAGCCAGTCCGCGACGAACTTACCGGCGTCTGCCGCTTGAGACCTCGCCCTGCTTATCGCGCCCATACTCCTACCTACTCTCTCTAGATCACGTACGGCTGCTGGGGACCCTTCTCGCCCCCGATATCGAACTCGTGCTTGATGTAGATGTTCGCATCTTCGCGAACCTCGAAAGTGAACCTGTACATGCCGCGCGGCGGCGGGCCACCGACGTAGTCGCCGTTGATGTTGTAGATGCCTCCGTGGCACGGGCAGAGGAACTCGCCCCCGTCCTCCTTGACGATCCACCGCACCGGGCAGCCAAGGTGGGCGCACGAGCTGGAAAGGACGTTGAGGTTCCGCTCGACCTCCTTGATCTGCTCCTGGGTGAGCGGAGACTGCGCCCCGCTCTCGACGAACTCGGGGATGCGGTGGACGGCCTCCCCGTTCTCGTCTGCCTCTTCCTTCCACGAGGTCCAGACGGCGTTGGGAACGGTCTCCCTCTCCGTCTCGACGCCCTCCTCTATGACCTGCTCCTCGCTGTAGACCTGGTTGACCGGGAAGTCCACAACGAAGACCTTGGGCTCCTTGGCCGGTACCTCGCTTATGGGCCCGACCCTGAACCATTCGTCGGGGACGTCCGACTCGCCGCGGACGTTTACGTCTATCACCGGCCCGAGGATGAATGCCGCCGGGGGGATCGTGAGAAGCGCGCCTACTATGGTTCCCAAGACCCCAAAGCCCAAGAAGTCCCCCCGGGTCATCGGATCTTTCTGTAGCTCTGCCAACCTGTGCCCCTTCTAGCCCTCGACGAGGCTATCTGCCGAACCCACTCGGTGGCTCCTCTGCCTCCACCGTGAAGTCGGGTTGATTATAAACCGTGTACGGAACCCTCGAATTGGATTTCATCCACCCCATGCCGAGAGCCGTCGATGCCGCGACGATGCCCAACGAGAGCAGCACCACCCGGTAGGCGGTCCCCGGGCTCCCGTACCTGAAGCGCAGCCGGCCGCGAACGTAGGTCAGAAGCGCCCCGAAGGTCGCAAGAACCATAACCAGCAACATGATGTAGCGCATGTACAGGAACGGGAAGTCGGCGAGCGGAGAGACCGCGTAGAGCCCGGCCACGGCGGCGACGAGCCCGAAGATCTGTATCGGACGCCTGCTCCCACGGTCCGGGTGCCTTCCGGCCCCCATGTACATGGCGATGTTCGAGAGAACGAAGAGGGCCACCACCATGATGAGCAGGAAGATAAGCAGGGTATTCGCGGTGGAGCCTTCGCCGGCGCCGATCCCCATGATCCTCTCGTAAGGATGGGCCGATCCGGGAAGGGGCTCGCCGCCCCCACGGTAGTACCCGTCCTTGAGCGAGTAGGCGATGGCGAAGCCACCGATAGGCTGGAGGAGCAGGAAACCCACGCCCCATGTCAGGCCTACGGAGGTCGCCCAGTCGTAGAAAGCCTTGTCCTCGGGGAGCTTCGCCCTGATGTAGTGGAAGGCCGCCCAGGCCGCGAGCGCGAAGGCCGGCCAGGAGAGGTTCGCGAAGGTGCGGTGCAGGATCTCCTCGACGAACATCGGGTTGAAGATCCCCTGCAGCGCCAGCCCGAGAGAGCCGATGTCGCCGGCGTTCATTGCGACGCCGTTCGGCCCGCCGCCGTTGGTCATGTAGGAGTCGATCCCGCTCATGAGGACCATCCACATCCAGATGCCCGCTCCCATGGAGAATCCGAGGAGGGCGTGACGCCGCTTGTTGAGGACGCTGTAGCGGTCCCACTTGTAGTAGTAGGAGTACATCCCCCACAGCGCGAGGAAGATGGAGGCCATCGCGAACACGATGATGTAGAAGAACTTGGTGAAGAGCGCCGCGGTAAGCTGCGGGTAGAATCCGACGAGCAACACGACAAAGAGAACGGCGAAGGTCGCCCCCGTCGAGAAGGTCAGAACGTTGAACCGCACCATCGAGTGCGCGAGACGGTCCATCCTGGGGCTACCGGTGCGCGCCCCCCATGCCTGCAAGACCGGGGCGGCGATGGCGAAGCCTACGAAGAGCTCCGCGAAGAACATGTGCACGAGCATCGTCAGGCCCGTGAAGACCCTGATGCCTCCAGGGAAGTTGAAGTTCTCGGCCACTTCTGCCTGGGCTAGCAGCAGCCCCAGGCCAGACAAAGAGATCAAACCCATACGCTATAAAGCTCCTTCTAGGCTTCCCTGGGACCCACGACCGACTGGCGCTCCCCCGGGCCCGCACGATGTATCGACGCCTGCGCCACCGCCCGCGGCTCCAGACGTCTGTCCACTATAAAGTAGGCGCCCCCGGAGCCCTGTATGACCTCCCGGATCGGTCGGATGAGCCTGCGCTCCCTCGTAACGGCGAAGACCAGGACCTTCCCCAACTCGAACTGGTCGTTCCAGGCCCCCGAGTCCTCCCGCGGCGCCCCCATGTCCGTGAGGATGGGCTGCACCCCGACCCTCGTGAAGGAGCCGGCTATAAGGACCGCGGCCAGCGAGATAAAGACCATAAACGTAGGTACCCCGATGGAGGGGACCACGAGCGCGAAGAAGAGCCCGAGAAGGATAAAGGAGATCGCGAAGCCCACCGGCACCTCGAGACCGCGCTTGTCGTCGGGGACGACGATGTACCTTGTCCCTTCCGGGAAGGGCTCGGACTCGTCGGTGTCCGGGCGCTTTACGACGACCGTAAGATCGTCTTTGCCCACGCCGAGCTCTCGAATCTCCTTGACCACCCGGTTCAGGGGGGTGCCGTCCTCCACTATCCCTACAAGGGTGTACTCGTCGCTACGCCCCTCGGGGCCCCGCTCCGATGCGTCCCGCCCTCTCTCCAAAACGCTACCCCCAACCCATCTTCATAGGAGCACTCTCTATTCGCGACCAACGCCGGATGCTGCTCGATAAGCCAGCAGCATACCTTGAAGCGCCACATCGCACCAGTCCCGCCCCGAAAGGAGGCTATCCGGTTCACATTCTCCGGGCGTCGGGGAGAGGACGCTGTGAATGCGTCCCTATCTCCTTCTACTCCTTCAGGTAAACTGCGCTCGATGGATACACGCAACCATAAGAAACCCGTAGGGTACGAGGAGATCCTCCCCGAAGACCGGCAGGAGGAGCCGGGGCTCGGTTCCTGGATCAAGCGTAATACCGCGCTTCTCGCTCGCCTGTTTATGGTTGCGGTCTTTACCTTCGGCGCCTCGACAACCGCGGCCAACTTCTCTTATGGCCTGGAGGGCGAGCCGACGAAGCTTACGGTAGAGCAACTATCGGCGGGGCAGCTTCCTCCGGGCACCGCGCTCGGGGACTACGTGGAGGTTACGGGCAGCCCGTCCTTCGGTCCGAATACCGATAAGGTCGGTACGCCGGACTCCAGGATAGGCGTCTCCGCCCGCTACAGCGCCGCCTACTTCTACTTCGGCATCGAGGAGACGGACGGCCTGCTCATACAAACCGCCCAGACCCCGCCCGACGTGACGCAGACCGGTGAACAGGTTTATCGAGGCAAGCTCGAGACGGTTGGAACCGTGATCTTTCACGACACCACCCAGGACGGCCTCAAGAGCGCCGGCCTGCCCCACGAAGAGAATACCCCGGTCATCACGACCGGAGATACGCCCGAATACTATCGGCAGATCTTCCCGGCTTACTCGGCGATCATCGGGCTCTGGATCGTCTCCATCGCGTGGCTGCTTTGGAAGAGGAACAAGCCGTTCCTCGGTTCTTAGCACGGCTCACCCGCTTCTTTCCCCTATTCCCTAACAGCTCGTCCTCAGGCTCCGTACTCGACTCCCCCATGAGTACTTCGGTGTCTGGTAAGGATTTACCGGACTAGACACTCTGCTGCGGTCTGTCTATATTGGCTCGGCACATAGTTTGTGCATGGCAAAGCAGGTATTCGGGTAGCGCGCCAGAGGGGAGCAGCAGAGGACCTTGGACCGTTTCTTTAAGTTCTCCGAGCGGGGGACGAACCTACGCACGGAGGTCGTGGCGGGGCTCACGACCTTTATGACAATGGCTTACATCATCTTTGTTAACCCCGTGATCCTGGGCACCGAGGGGACCGGTCTGCCGGTGGGGGGCGTCTTTGTCGCGACGTGTCTCGCCGCCGCGGCGGCGAGCATAGCGATGGGCGTGGTCGCCAACTTTCCGGTGGCGCTCGCTTCGGGCCTCGGCCTCAACGCGGTCGTAGCGTTTACCCTGATCCTGGACCTCGGCATACCGTGGCAGACGGCGATGGCCGCGGTGGTGTTGGAGGGCCTGCTCGTCACGCTGCTCGTCCTGACGAACCTGCGCGAGGCGGTTCTGAACGCGATTCCGCTCTCGCTCAAGTTCGCGATCGCGGTGGGGATCGGGTTGTTTATCGCTTTTATAGGCCTCAAGAACTCCGGCATCGTGGTCGCCGACCCGGTTACCTACCTGAAGCTCGGCGATCTCTCCCAGGGTCCCGTTCTGCTCGCACTCTTCGGGCTCGCCGTGACGGTCGCGCTCGTGGCGCGGGGGTTCAGGGGCGGCCTGATCGTCGGCATCCTCCTGACGGCGATCGTTGGCATGATCTTAGGCATCGTGCCTCTCCCGTCCTCCCTGGCTTCCTTGAACCTCGACTTCTCGACGATAGGCGGCGGGGTGCTCGCCCTGCCGGACGTGCTGCAACTCACGCTGCTGCCCGTGATCTTCGCGCTGTTCATGACGGACTTCTTCGACACGATGGGGACCGTGATCGCGGTCGGCCAGGAGGCGAAGCTCCTCGACGAGGACGGCCGCCTGCCGAACGCGAAGAGGGTGCTGCTCGTCGACTCTCTTGCGGCGGTCGGGGGCGGGGCTATGGGCGCGAGCAGCGTCACGAGCTACATAGAGAGCGGCTCGGGGGTCGCGGAGGGTGGACGCACCGGGATGACGAGCGTGGTGGTCGGCATCCTGTTCCTGCTCGCGCTGCCGTTCTCGCCGCTCGTGACCGTCGTAGGGGGTAGCGTGCCCATCCCGGGGGGTACGGAGGGGGCCGAGATCCTGGTCTCCCCCGTCACGTCGCCGGCGCTCATCGTGGTCGGCTTCCTGATGATGACCTCGGTGCGCTTCGTGCCGTGGGACCGTGCGGACGAGGCCATACCGGCGTTTCTCACCATCCTGACCCTTCCCCTGACGTTCAACATCTCCTACGGGATCGGCTTCGGCTTTATCTCCTACGTCCTTATAAAGCTCGCCCGGGGCAAGCCCGGCGAGGTGCATCCGCTGCTATACGTCGCGGCGGCCCTCTTCGCACTCGCTTTCCTCGTGCCGGCCTTATAGTAGTCGCGCAGAAGGGGCCGGTGCGTCGGGGTGGGCGTATTCGTCCACGCGTTTACCTCCCTTATAGCGGGGGTAGAAGTGTCAGCGCGGAACTTAGCGCTAGTCTATATTGGCCGTGGCCTGCGCTTTAGAGTATTGCGGTAGGGGGGAGGTGAGAAACCGTGGGTGTCTTGGCTTGGATCGTAGTAGGGCTTATAGCCGGTGTTTTGGCGAAGATCGCCATGCCGGGGCCGGATCCTGGCGGCGTTATTCTGACGGTCGTCATAGGCATAGCGGGGGCCGTAGTCGGAGGGTTGATCCTGAACGCCGTTCTAGGGCGTCAGGGAGTGTCTGGGTTCGACCTTCCTACCGTATTGGTAGCAACCCTTGGCTCAATCCTTCTTTTGACCGTTTATCGGTTTGTCACGCGCCAGGCGGTTTAGGGACCGTTCGGGGCAGGTGGCAGCGGATGGCGAGGCGTTGTTTTCGACGAAAGGTGTAGCAGAGTGAGTGACCAGAGGACCCAGCAGAACAGCCCGCTCCATACCGATCGGGGCACGACGCGCATCGAAGATAGCGTGGTCGCCAAGATCGCGGGAATTGCGGCGCAGGAGGTAGACGGCGTTCGGATGGGCGGCAGCACCTCCCAGTCCGTCGGCGGCCTGCTGAGCAGCATCCCCGGTGTGAGCGGCGGCGGCAGCGAATCCCGCGGGGTCTCCGTCGAGGTCGGGGAGATCGAGGCCGCGGTAGATATCACGGCGACCGTTGCGTACGGCAGGAGCATCCCGCAGGTTTCGGAGGCCGTCCGCCGGAACGTCGTAAACCGGGTCGAGAATCTCGTAGGTCTGAGGGTCACCGAGGTGAACATCACCGTCAACGACGTGTTCTTCCCGGAGCAGGAGCGCCAGCAGCAGCAACAGCAGCAGCAGCGCCAGATCGAGCAACAGCAGCAGCAAGAGCAGAGGGTCAGGTAGGCAAGCGAGGTAAGAGAGGATCGTCTTGATCGACGACCTGCAACTGGCGAGGGCCATACGAGAGGCAGCCCTCGCCACGACGGGGGTCCACTCTATGGGCAGCGGTCGTTACGCCGAGGCCGCCACTTATGGGGCGGGCGAGAAGGTTTCCGGGGTGGTCGTGGATCCCGATGAGGTACGGGTGCATATCGTTGCTCGCTATCCCCTCGCGGAGCCGCTCCCCGCTCTCGCGGAGAGAGTCAGAGAGCGTGTTGCGCTGAGATCCGAGGGTCGGCCGACGACGATTATCGTCGAGGACCTGGAGGTGGAGCAGAATGAGAATCTTTAACCGGATAATCGTCGTTCTGCTACTCGCGGGACTCGTGGCGCTCGGGATCGCGGCGATCTTTTACGCCTTCGACCTGGCCGGGTACCGGCTGGCGAACGTACCCCGGCTCCTCGGGCTCGACGGTTTCGCGCAGAGCCTGAGCAACTTTGTCGGCAACGTGGAGAGAGGGAACCTGAACCCGCTGGATTACCTCGTCCTCGGCGCGATCGCGCTTCTCGGCCTGATCCTGCTGTTCCTGGAGCTCAAGCCACCGTCCCCTCGCCGGGTGCGGATGCAGGACGGGACGTACATCACGCGCAGCGCCGTACGGGATGAGGTCGTCGCAGCTACGGAGCGCAACCCTGAGGTTCTCCAGTCGGACGTCGACGTGAACGCTCAGAGGAGGCCCGGGGCCAAGGTGGACGTTACGGCTAGCGTCCGGCGCGGCGAAGATACGAGGCGGTTGCAGTCCGAGGTGCGCAACTCCGTGCAGCAGCACATGGGTCAGGTAGGAGTACCGGTAAGCAACCTCAACGTTCGCATCGCCGAGTCGGACCCACGCCAGACGCAGACGAGGGTGAAGTAATGAACGCTTTCAACCGTTTCATAATGCTCGTAGTGGCCTTGCTCCTTATAATCGTACCTGTGCTCTTGCTCCTGATCGCCTTCGGGGTGTTCTCGGCAGACGCGATAAACGCGGTTACCGGATACCGGAGCGGGGTGAGGGGCTTGCAAGGCCTGGTCTCGAACTTCGACTTCTCGCAGGGGACGCGGGTCATCATCGCCATAGCCGGCGCCCTTCTGGCGCTGATAGCCGGGTATCTGCTCCTCCGCGAGCTGACGTTCGGGCGCCCGGTAGCGAGAAAGGCCCTCGTGGACGACACGCCCGGCCGGGAGACCGCCATCACGGCGACGGCGGTGCGCCACCTCGCGGAGGGCGCTGCGCGGGAGGTCGGGGCAGAATCCCCCTCCTGCTCCCTGGCGTCCACGGACGGGCGCTACGACGTGGCGTGCCAGATCCGGGTGCCCAGGTCCCACAACTTCGCGGAGACCGCCACCCGAACCCGGGAGAACGTTCGCCGGGTCCTCGGTGAGCAGCACGTGCCCCTGAACAACGTGGAAGTCACGGTGCAGGGTAGCACCGCATCCCAAGGATAAGGAGACAAATGACCACCTGGACCTACAAGCAGTGGGGGGCCCTTATAGGGGCGCTCGTGATGTTCTCGATCGCCCTCGTCGGCTTCGGCGAGACGGCGCTCGTGGTGATCTTCGGCGTCATCGGCTATTTCGTGGGCAAGTTTCTGGATGGAGAGCTCTCAGTCCAGGACATCCAGCAGCGTGCCCAGGGGCTACAGCAGCGCGTCCAGGGTCGCAGTTAGGGTGGATGGCGTACCCGGCACGCCGGCTACGCGATCCACCGACGGTACTTCTACGGG
Source organism: Rubrobacter sp. (assembly GCA_016781775.1). Taxonomy (GTDB): domain Bacteria; phylum Actinomycetota; class Rubrobacteria; order Rubrobacterales; family Rubrobacteraceae; genus Rubrobacter_F. The sequence goes on from JADDPR010000128.1 coordinate 11,058, forward strand.
TCCCCTTCGGGGGGCCCGTTCTTTTTGCGCGAAGACATCGTCGACCGCTACGTTGCCGACGGTCAGGCCCAGCGTATGAACGATATGGCATGGGAGAAGCTGAAGGATTGGGGGCGCGAGCCCGGAAAGGCCGCCGTGTTTACGGACATAGACGGTACGCTCGCCCCCATCGTTCCGACCCCGGACCTCTCCGAGGTGCCCGAGGAGTTGCGGCGGCTTCTGGATCGCCTCACCCAGAGCTACCACGTAGTCGCCGGCATCAGTGGTCGGGCTACGCCCGATGCCAAGGAGCTTGTCGGTCTGGACGACGTCGTGTACTACGGTAACCACGGGTTCGAGATCCTGCGCGACGGCACGGTCGAGGTCGTGCCCGAGGCCGTGCCGTACGAAGACAAGGTAAGGGAGCTGGAGGCGCTTTCGAGGGAGGAACTGGAGCCCCGGGGCGCCTTCGTCGAGGACAAGGGGATCACCGCCTCGGTGCATTACCGCAACGCCTCCCCGGAGGTTGGCGAGTTGTGCAAGGCTTTCGTAAAGCGCGAGGGCGAACGGCTTGGGCTGCGCATCACCGTGGGCAGGGGCGTCGTCGAGGCGCGTCCCCCGGTCCACGTAGACAAGGGCACCGCCGTACGCCGCCTCGTGGAGGAGTACGGTCCCGAGAAGGCGCTGTTTATAGGGGACGATACCACCGACCTCGACGCTTTCAGGGCGCTGGAGGAGCTTCGGGAAGAAGGCGTGCTCCGTGAGACCCTGCGCATAGGCGTCAGGAGCGACGAGGGACCGCCCGAGATCGTCTCCGAGGCCGACCTGGTCGTGGACGGGGTGGAAGGGGTTGGCGAGGTCTTGCGCGTGCTTGCGGGCAAAGAAGGGGTCAGACCCGAGGCCTGAACAGGCCGAGGAGCGCTGCCAGGGGGACGGCCGAGATCAGGCCCTCCAGCAGGCCTAGCAAACCCCCGAACAGGTAAGGCAGGACGTACAGGAGCGAGATGGCGCTGTTCCCCGCCGAGGAATCCACAAAGAACACGAGGTTCGTGATGTCCATACGGACGCCCGTGAGCGCTCCTACGATGAATACGCACGGTGCCATGGCGGCGTAGCGTAGGGAGAACCCGCTCTGGAGCGCGGGCCGTGCCAGGCGGGGCACGAGCGTGGCTACGAGGAGTCCTACACCCCCGGCGAGCAGGGCGAACAACGCCGCGTAGAGCC
>JADDPR010000135.1 GCA_016781775.1 Rubrobacter sp.
GCATAAGGTTTCGGCTCTTTCCCTGTCTTCCGCAATTACTCATCAGCCGTCTAAGAGACTGGTTTTGTAGGGTTCATATAGCCGTTGCACGCGAGGCATCAACCACTTAACCTACATCTGATGTAGCCTCGAGTGAGGCAAAGCCGGCTTCAACTATGGGTACGGCACGCCTCGGGAGGTCCGAGATGATCGTTCGAAAAGACCATGCGCCGGCGGATCCAGGAGCCGAAGGACGGGCGGAGCACTACGGCGCCCATCAGCGGCTGCGCTATTCCGACGCGGGCGGGTTGACCCAGTTCGGCGCTCACGTCGAGACGCTGCAACCGGGGTCGCGTTCTTCCAATAGGCACTGGCACGAAGAGGAAGACGAGTTCCTCTTCGTCATCTCGGGCGAGGCGACCGTGATCGAGGAGGACGGCGCCCATCCGCTCGGTCCCGGCGACGCGGCCTGCTGGCCGGCGGGCGCGGCGAACGCCCACCAGGTCGTGAATCGTTCGGGCGCGCCCTGCACCTACCTCATCTTCGGCACCCGGATGGCGCACGAAGTCATCCATTACCCCGACGTGGAGAAGGTCGGGTACATCGAAGGTGAGGCATGGCGGTGCACCGCACAGACGACGGAGCCCTGATCATGGAAGGAAAAACCGAGCAGGTCCGTCCCCTTACGTGGTGGGGGTCTAAAGCCAACCGGGTGCCATAGCACCAACTACTACCCTACGCTCGATGCCGCGGCGCCTCGCGCGGTACGTCGGTCATCCCGAACCTCAACTCCACAAAACTTGCTCTAAGAGGAGGCCCAACGTGCACAGGAATCCGACGGGCGAGGAGATCAAGGACCTCCTGGAGAGCTCGCGCAACATAGCGGTGGTCGGGCTCTCGGACAGCCCCTACCGCACGAGCCACGCCATCGCGCGTTTCTTGCAGAACGCGGGCTACAGGATCTTCCCGGTCAACCCGAACCTTACCGGCCCGGTCCTGGGCGAGGAGCCCTACGCCACGGTCGAGGAGATCCCTGAGACGGTGGACATCGTGGACGTCTTCCGCCGGAGCGAGCTCACCCCGCCGGTCGCTCGCGACGCCGTGGCCGCGGGGGCAAAGTCCATCTGGCTCCAGCTCGGCGTCTACAACGAGGAGACCGCCCGGTACGCGCGGGAGCACGGCCTCACCGTCGTCATGGACCGCTGCATAAAGGTCGACCACGCGGCCCTGGTGAGGCGGTAAGAGATTCTGTGGGTGGCCCGGGATTTCGTCGGTCCGGACGTATCTGTAGGATGGGCATGGTCGGGAAGTTAGGAAAGGGGTAACGCATATCACGAATACCGCCGTTAGAACCGGAGGACGCTCCGCGGGTATCGCAGCAGTACGTGGAGAAGGGGAAGAAGCAGACCGGCGGGCAGGTCATCAACTTCTTCAAGCAGATGCCCGTCTCCCCCGCATCGTTCAAGGCGTACATGGATTTCTCCGGGACGCTCCAGGGCGGGGCGCTCGACCGGCAGACGCAGGAGTCCATCGCCGTCGCGGTCTCGGACTACGACGGCTGCGTTTACTGACTCTCGGTCCACTGCGCCATGGCGGAGCAAGAGGGCCTGATCAAGGACGAGATCCGGCAGGCGCAGAGCTTCGAATCGGACGACCCCAAGCGTGCGGCGGCGTTGCGCTTCGCCCGCGACGTCATCGAGAGCCGGGGGCATCCCTCGGACGAGTCGTTCGAGGAGGTCCGCGAGGCCGGGTACACGGACGAGCAGATCATGGAGATGATCGCCAACGTCGCCCTCACCCAGTTCTCCAACTACATGAACGACTCGATCCAGACGGACGTGGACGTCCCCGTCGTCGAGCCGACGGGCAACCGCTAGGCCCAATCATCGACCACCGGGGCGGCGTCCGTCGCCCCGGACCTTCGGAGGTAACCGCATGGTAAGGGAGATAGCCGTCTTCGAGGTCCAGGAGGGCCAGGGCGAGAACTTCGTCGAGGCGTACAACGGGGTCGCCCACGTCCTGAACGGGGCCAAGGGCAGCCACGGCGCCACGCTCCACCGGGGGATCGAGAACCCCAGCCTGTTCACCCTGATCGTGGAGTGGGACTCCGTCGACGCTCACACCGCGCTCACGAAGGAGCCGGAATTCAAGGAGTTCGGGGATGCCGTCGGCCCGTTCCTCGCGGGACGCCCCGAAGTCGGCCACGTCGAAGCCGTAGGTTAGGGGGCTCTGCCATGCCCGTGGCGATCGCCTTCGACGTCTACGGCACCCTCGTGGACCCCCTTGAGATGGGAGAACGCCTGCGTCCCGTCGTCGGGGAGGAGCTCGCGGAGCCCATGGCGAAGCTCTGGCGAGAGAAGCAGCTCGAGTACACCTTCAGGCGCGGGCTCATGCGACGTTACGAGGATTTCAACGTCTGCACCCGCCAGGCCCTCGACTACGCCGCGCAAGCCCTGGGGGCGAAGCTCTCGGATGAGGACCGGGGACGCCTCATCGAGGAGTACGTGAGCCTCTCGCCCTACCCGGACGTCGCACGGGGTTTGGAGGCGATGAAGGGAGCGGGCCATACCCTCGTCGCGTTCTCCAACGGCGTCGAGGCAACGATATGGGCGCTCCTGGAGCAGGCCGGCGTCCTGCCGCTCCTCGACGATGTCGTCAGCGTGGACGACGTCTCTTCTTTCAAGCCGGACCCCGAAGTCTACCGCTACCTCTGCCGGAAGCTCGACAGGCCACCCTCGGAGGTGTGGCTCGTCTCCAGCAACCCGTTCGACGTGATCGGGGGTGAGAGCAGCGGCTTGAACGTCGCGTGGTTGCGGCGTCGACCCGACGCCACCTTCGACCCCTGGGGCATCGAACCGGACCTCGTCGCCCCGGACCTCCTGACCCTTGCCTCGAAGCTCTGAGCAGACAGGCTCGGGCTCGTCTGAGACTGTTCGTCTACGGCACCCTCAAACAAGGCGAGCGCAACCACGACCGCTTCTGCCGGGGTGTTACGAAGGTCGAGGAGGCGACCGTGCGCGGCCGGCTCTACGACCTGCCCTTCGGCTTCCCCGCCCTCGTCGTCCCCGAGGAGGACGTGCACGCCGTGGGTACCGGGGACTACCTCGCGGACGCGGAGCTTCCCCATAGCATCAGGGTAGGGGAGCCCGAGGACCTCGCGGGCTGGGATGTCGTCCATGGGGAGCTTATGACCTTCGTGGACCCCGCGGAGCGCCTGCCGCGGATCGACGGGCTCGAGAGGTTCCGTCCCGGCGCAGAGAGCTTCTACACCCGCGTCCTTCTTCCCGTCACGCCCACCCGCCGGGGGCAGACCGTGCTGGCATGGGCTTACTCGATCGGGGAGGGCTCCGGCGTGCATCTGCCCATGGGCGTGTGGCCCGGCTGACCCCTAGCCCTTGAAGAGGCGGATCCAGGCCGGGAAGAAGGTGCAGACGAAGGCCAGGAGGAGCATACCGGCGAGGGCTGTGCCGTCGCGGCGGCGGGAGAAGACGAGCCAGGAGAGCGAGATCCAGAACAGCATGTTCGCCGACGCGACCCCGTAGACCCAGCGGGCGAACTTGTGCTGGTCAGCGAAGAAATCCATCTCCTCTATCCTCGGGTAATGCGTCCCCTCGTCCATCCCGGACCTGAGGAGGATGACGGGGAGCAGGTTCGCCAGGATCACGCCTCCTCCCCATCTCGTCAGGGTGCGGGATCCCCCGTAGCGCCCCCGCACGAGGTACGTCAGCACGATCGTCATCAGCACGTTCCCGGTGGCCCCGACGTAGATCGGCACCGGAAACCGGGCCATGTCGCGCAGGTCGTCCATCTCGTTCAGTCGTTTGCTCACGCGCTCTGCTCCCTACTGGTTGCGGTGGCGTCACGGGTGGCGAAGCTTAAAAGCTTATCCCGCCCTGGATGCCGACGAACGGGAGCAGCGCGAGGGGGTGGATCGGCTTCACGACGCCCCCTCCATCAGTTTGAGCGCGGTCCCCACGTGCATCTTCACCCCGACGGGCAGGGCGTCCTCGTCGATGTCGAAGCGTGGATGATGATGTGGGTAGGTGATCCCCTTCCCCTCGTTCCCCGCCCCGACGAGATAGAACGCCCCAGGCGAGACTTGCTGGTAGGCCGAGAAGTCCTCGCCGCCCATCGTCGGCGGCATCTCTTCCAGCGTCGCCTCCCCGAAAACCTCGCGGACGGTCTCCCCTACCGCGCGCGTCACCTCGTCGTCGTTTATGACGGGCCGGTAGCCGCGCTGGTACTCGAACTCGTACTCCGCCCCGTGGGCCGCAGTGATTCCGCGGATCACGCGCTCCATCGCCTGCGGCACCACGTCCCGGATCTCCGGCTTGAGCGTCCTGACCGTCCCGATCATCTCGACCGAGCCCGGGATGACGTTGTGCGCCGTCCCGCCGTGGAACTGCGTTACGGAGACGACCACGTTCTCTATCGGGTCGGTCTCCCGCGAGACGACGTGCTGCACGTTGGTAACGACCTGCGCGCCGACCGCGATGGAGTCGACGGTCTGGTGCGGAAGTGCTGCGTGCCCACCCTTGCCCTTCACCACGATCTTGAACGTGTCGGGCGAGGCCATCATCGGCCCGTAAGAGACCCCGACCTTCCCAACCGGGAGGCCGCTCCACAGGTGGATCCCCACAACCCTGTCCACCCCGTCCATGACGCCCGCGCGTACCATCTCCTCCGCCCCACCCGGGTAAAGCTCCTCGGCGTGCTGGAAGAGAAAGCGGATCTCACCCCCAAGCTCGCCCTTTATCCCCACAAGCACCTTCGCCGCACCGAGCAGCATCGCCGTATGCCCGTCATGCCCGCAGGCGTGCATCACCCCGGGGTTCTGCGAGACGAACTCGAAGTCGTTCTCCTCGGATATGGGCAGGGCATCCATATCCGCCCGCAGCGCGAGCACGGGACCCGGCCCGTCCCCGACGAGCCGCGCCACCACGCTCGTCGGCGTCGGCCGCGAGAGCTCCAGCCCCCCAAAGACTCGAGGGTCTCGTAGACGAAGCGGGAGGTCTCCTGCTCGTGGAAAGAGAGCTCCGGGTTACGATGCAGGTGGCGTCGCCAGCCGACGACCTCCTCCTTCACACCCTCGACGAGACTCCCGATCGTTGCGGTCTCGATGATGCCCCCCTTCTATCAACCTTATGGTCAGTTAGCGACCGCACCATCCTATACGCCCTTGCGGGGGCAGGCAATTCCGGGGCGCAAGGATGCGTTGGTCCGCGGCATCGGCGTGATCGATGCAGGCGTGCCGGCCCCTGGCCTGTGTCGTCGAGCGGTAGGAGCATTGGCCATTGCGGAGCGGCGAACGTCAGCGGTTCGCTAGCGTGACCAGCGTACGGCGCAGGACCTCCGCGCCGGCGGCGCAGTCCTCTTTGGAGCTCCACTCGGCGGGGTTGTGGCTGATGCCGTCCCTGGAGCGGACGAAGATCATGCCGATCGGGCAGAGCCCGATGAGCTGCATGCCGTCGTGGCCTGCCCCGCTCGGTAGCTCGCGCGGCTCGAACCCTAGCTCCTCGCAGGCGGCCCACGCGGCGGCTCTGGCCTCCTCGGAGCACGGCGCGGGGGCGAGCCTCTGGAGGGTCTCGACTCGGAAGCCCACGCCGCGCCCGGTGCAGATCTCCTTTGCCCCTTCGAGGATTCGGCTCTCCACCCCGTCGCGGACGGTCTCGTCGATGTCGCGGAGGTCCAGGGAGAGCGTGACCCGGCCGGGGATGATGTTGATGCCGCCGGGGGAGAGGTCGAGCAGGCCCACGGTCCCGACGGTGCTGCCCGTAGCGGTGGCCTCCTCCTCGATGAGGCGCATTACGGCGGCGGCCGCGGCGAGGGCGTCGCGGCGCTGGGCACCCATCGGGGTCGTGCCCGCGTGGCCGGCCTCGCCCTCGAAGGAGAGCCGGAGCCAGACGGGGCCCGCGATCCCGGTGACCACCCCTACGGGTAGGCCCGCGTCCTCCAGCACCTTGCCCTGCTCTATGTGAAGCTCTACGTAGGCCGCGACGGAGCCGGGCGGGCGAGCGGCGTCCCCGATGCGCTGGGGATCCAGCCCGTACGAGCGCATCGCCTCCGCTACCGTCGTGCCGTCCCCGTCCGTCTGGCCGAGGTCGTTGGGGCCGAGGAGGCCCGCGAGGGCGCGGCTTCCGATCATGCCGAACGAGAAGCGCGCACCCTCTTCGTCCGTGAACGCGACGACCTCCAGCGGGCGACGGGTCGCCGTGCCCTCCTCGTGCATGACCTGCGCGGCCTCGACCGCGGCGAGCACCCCGAGAGGCCCGTCGAAGTCGCCGCCATTGCGAACGGAGTCCACGTGCGAGCCCGTGAGGACGACCGGGCCCCCCGCCTCGCTGCCCTCGCGACGCCCGATCAGGTTCCCGGCGGCGTCCTCGCGTACCTCGAGGCCCGCCTCTCTCATGTACGAGGCGACGAGGTCTTTTGCGGCCCGCTCCTCGCCCGTGAACGAGAGGCGGGCGACGCCGCCCCCTTCGGTCCGCCCGATCTCGGCGACCTCCCGGATGCGGCGCCAGAGCCGATCTGCGTTCGTCAAGCGCGGCCCGTCCTCTCCGGGGTCGCGGGCGAGACGTCGTACGTCTTCGTCCCCTCGAAGGCCCGAGCGGCGCGCAGGATCTTCGCCTCGCCCCAGTTCGGGCCAACGAGCATCGCGCCGACGGGTAGCCCGTCGGACGTGCCGCAGGGGACCGTCATCGACGGGAGGCCGGTGACGTCGAAGGCGCAGGTGTTGTGGATCATCTCCAGGGCCCGTTGCACTACCTCCTCGCGCGGGGCGTCGGGCGCGGGGATCGGGGTGGCCTTCATCGGAACCGTGGGCAGTAGGAGCAGGTCGTACTCCGCGAGTGCTGCGTCGTAGGCCGCCGAGAGCTTGCGGGAGAGGTTCTGGGCCTTCGCGTAGTAGCGGCCGTGGTAGCGCTCCTGCATGTAGCGGCCGACGAGCATCGTCAGCTTGACGGTCTCGGAGAGGTCGTCGGCGCGCGTGATCCTGCCGCGCGCGTACGCGTCGAGCAGCGAGCTCGTGTAGTGGCCCTTCCAGTTTGTGCCCATGGAGTTGCCGTCGACCATGAGCGCCGTCGCCCCCTCGATGGCGATCCCGTTCCAGATGTGGATGCCGTCGCGGTGCAGCGGCACGGAGACCTCCCCCACCTCCGCCCCGAGCTTCCGGAAAGTGCTTGCCGCCTCCCGGACCGAGGCGTCCACGTCCTCCTCCGAGAGCCCCGGCCAGCCGAAACCCTCCGAGAGGATGCCGATCCTCATCCCCTCCACCCCGCCGTCGAGGCCGGAGAGGTAGTCGTCCGTCCTGACGCGAACCTGGCGCGGGTCGAGGCCGTCCTCCCCGGCGATCGCCGAGAGGAGCAGGGCGACGTCTTCGACCGATCCGGCGATGGGTCCGACGTGGTCCAGCGTGAGCTCTATGGGGAAGACGCCGGTGTACGGGACGAGGCCGTGGGTGCCCTTGAGGCCGTAGACGCCGCACCAGGAGGCGGGCATCCGGATCGAGCCGCCCTGGTCGCCGCCGATGGCGGCCTCGCACTCCCCGCTCGCCACGAGCGCGGCGCTCCCGCTGGAGGAGCCGCCCGCGGAGCGCGAGAGGCCGTGCGGGTTGAGGACGGGGCCGGTGTCGCTCGTGTGGCTGCCACCCGAGAAGCACAGCGATTCGCAGACCGCTTTGCCCAGGATCTCACCGCCCGCGTCGAGGATGCGCGTGACGATCGTCGCGTCGGTCTCGGGGACGTAGCCTTCGAGGACGGCCGTCCCGTTCATCATCGGCACCCCGGCTACGCAAACGTTGTCCTTGATAGCGACGCGCTTCCCGGAGAGCGGCCCGTCGCCGGAGCCCTGGATCGTACACTTCCAGTACCAGGCCCCCAGCGGGTTCTCCTCGGGCTCGGGACGATGAGCCCCCGAGCGCGGGTACTTTACCTCGGGCGCGGGCTCGACGAGCTCGTCGAGACGCCGGTAAGAGGCCATCGCCCCCTCCGCCAGCCCGAGAAACGACGCGACGTCCGCGTCCGAGAGGTTGAGGTTGTAGGAGGCCGAGATCTCCCGCAACTGTTCCGGCGTAGGTTTCTTAACCACGGCGCACTCCTCCTTTTAGTCCCGGCACGATGGAAGACCCGCGTCGGGCGCCGATGCACACCGGCAAACCGTTCCACCGCACTCCGGAACACCGTAGTGCCGCCCCACGCGCGAGTCAAACCGTCCCGGATTGCCGCCCACCGGGTACGCGAAGGGACCCGCGAGAGCGGGCCCCTATCACGCGCGCTCGCGACGCTTGGCGACCGTTCCCTAATCGCGCCTCAAACGAAAAACCCTCGTCTTCCCTTCGCCCTGCTGGTCGTCATCTCTGCCGCCGCCCGACCCGGAGCCCGTCGACGCAGTCCCGTAGTCCTGCACGCCGTCGGACTCGCCGGAACCGCCGCTCTGCCCCTCGCCAAAAGCGGTCGAGCCGGAGGGTTCGGTGCCTCCCTGACCGGCGCTATCGCGGATCGCCTGGCGGTAACCCTCCATGTACGCCTCGCGGTAATCGGCGTCTCCGGAGCCCTCGTTGCCCGCCGACGTCGCTCCGCCCTGGCGCTCACCTTCTCCATACTCCTGGCCGCTCTCGCGATAATTGCTGCCCTCGCGGTCGCCGGTCTCGAAGTCGCTCACGCCGCCCGACGTCGTCGCGCCACCGGCCGCCGAGACCATCGCCGAGTCGGAGACGTAGTCGTCGCGGTTGCGATACTCCTCGCGCCCCATTCGTTCACCGGAACCGCCATCGGACGTCCCCGCCCGGTCTCCGCCCATCGTGTTGTCCCCGGCACCCGAGCCTTCCGCCCCCGTGTCGTCCGTGGGCTGGTCGTAGGAGACGGTCGAGGCGGAGACACCCGCGAGGCCGAAGTGGCTACGGATCCTCTCCTCGAACGAGCGGTCGATCTCATCGTCGTCGTCGTAGTGTGGGGCATCCTTCACGCGGCTCTTCGACTCCGCAACTTCGATCACGCGGTCCCGGTCGTTGACCCGCGCGATCTCCATCGGGATCAACGTCGTCCCCGAAAGTCCAAAGAGGCCCATCTTGACCCCTATGTACTCCTCGCGATCCCCCTCGTCGACGAAAAGGTCGTCGACCTTGCCTATGCTTTCCCCGTTGTTGTCGTAGACCTTGTAGCCCTCGTACTTCTCCTCGAGTTCGCGCAAGCGATCTTCACCGGCCACGGTATCTCCTCCTTGCTACGTTTGCCTCTAAGACCACGTTACCCGCGCGTCGCAGGAAGAAACATACGCCGCAACATAACAACCCAAGCGTCGAAGAGATGCGGGGCGGGCACGGGCGTTTTATATTGGAGACAGATGGATCGGGGAGGGGATCACACCGGCTGCGACGAGCCACACGGGATTCCAGGCGGGGTGCTCCCTTAAACCGTGACGTTCTCCGGGAACATCCTCGCCGTGGACGTCGGATCCTCTTCGGTCCGTTGCTCGGTTTACGGGGTAGGGGGAGAACCCGTCCAGGGTATGGCGTCCGCCCACGCGCATGCCTTCGAGCAGGCCCGGGACGGGGCGGCGATCCTGGACGCGGAGGAGCTAGCGACGCTCGTCTTTCGCGCCGTGGACGAGACGCTGGCGAAAGCGGGGAGCGCAGGCGACGCCATCTCCGGCGTCGCCATGAGCACGTTCTGGCACGGCCTGTTGGGCGTCGATTCGGCCGGCCGTCCGACCACCCCCATCTTCACCTGGGCCGACCGCCGCGCGGCCACCACCGCCCGCGAGTTACGTCAACTCCTCGAGGAGGAGGCCGTACACGGGAGGACGGGCTCCGTCCTCCACTCCAGCTACTGGCCCGCGAAGCTCCTCTGGCTGAGCCGTACCGACCCCGGATCCTTCTCCCGTACGGAGAGTTTCCTCTCCCCCGGCGAGTACCTCTACCTCAAACTCTTCGGAAGGACGAAGGTCGGGACCTCCATGGCCTCCGGTACCGGCCTCCTCGATCAGAACCGAAAGTCGTGGGACAGAGGTCTCCTGGAAGCGCTGCCGATCGACGAAGGGAGTCTCTCCCCCATCTCCGACGAACCGTTCGTGGGGCTTCGGGGAGAGTGGGCGAGACGCTGGCCCGCGCTGCGTGAGGTGCCGTGGTTCCCCGCGCTCGGGGACGGGGCGTGCTCGAACGTCGGAAGCGGCTGCGCGACCCGGGACAGGCTCGCGCTTATGGTCGGGACGAGCGGGGCCATGCGAATCCTGTGGGAGGCCGACTCCGTCGAGGTACCGCAAGGACTCTGGTGCTACCGCGCCGACGCCCGACGTTTCGTCTCCGGCGGCGCGCTCTCCGACGGCGGCAATCTCGTGGGGTGGCTGCGAGAAACGCTGCGCCTCCCCGACGAACGGGAGACGGAGAGGCAACTCTCTCGCATGCAGCCTGACTCGCACGGTCTCACCTTCCTCCCGCTCCTGGCCGGAGAACGCGGGCCCGGCTGGGCCGACGAGGCGAACGGGACCGTGGCCGGGCTCTCGCTAAGCACCAAGCCGGCGGAGGTACTGCGCGCCGCGATGGAAGCCGTCGCCCTCCGCTTCGCCCTGATAGCCGAGAGATTGGACGCAGCTTTCCCCGAAGGGGCCAGGGGCAGGGAGGTCGTCGCCACCGGAGGCGGCTTGCTCGGCTCGCCGACGTGGGCGAGGATCATGGCCGACGCCCTCGGCCGCCCCGTGACGGTCTCCGGCGTCCGGGAGGCCTCTAGCCGTGGGGCCGCCCTGCTCGCCACGGAGGCCCTCGGCGGGCCGAGGATAGAGGAGGTAGCAGCCCCGCTGGGCGAGGCCGTCGAGCCGGACGAGGTACGGCACGAGGTCTACCGGCGGGCGCTGGAGCGCCAGAGGGAGCTGTACGAAGCCGTCGTGCGGGGTGTACAGGATCAAAGGTAACCCCTCCACCGGGGGAGAGGCCGTATTGCCGACGAAGCTTACCCACCGGGAGCGCCGGGAGCGGTTGCGGGAACGCGCAACAACCACGTTCCGAACCTGCGCACGTGCGTGCGCCCCCGCGCATCAGCCATGGCAGGAAAGCACGCTCGCGTATCCAGGGCCTGCTGTCACGAGGCTTACGGCTTCCGGCCTCGTGTAGACGAGTGCGCACGAGTCGCGAGCTCGGCGGCCGAGGGCACGTTTCGAGAGGTGGGAGCAAAGCGAGGGTCCGGTATGCTCCGGTGCAAGCGTCGGGAGCGAGAGAAGGAGACGGCGGTGCGATACGAGGTGATGTGGTCGGCGTGGTCGGGGCCAGGAGCCGAGCACCTGCTCCTGACCATGGAGGACGACGGGGTGGTCGCCGATGGGTTCGTCGTCGGCGTAGCGGAAGGAAGGCCGTTTCGAGCCCGCTACGGAGTGCGATGCGACGCTGGATGGCGCGCGTGCGGTGCGCGTGTCCGCTGCGGACCCCGGATCCTCCGCGCTCGTCATCGACCTCATCGCCGACGGGGAGGGCAACTGGACGACGCGCAGCGGCGAGGCCGTTCCGGGGCTAAAGGGCTGCACGGACGTAGACATATCGGCGACGCCCTTTACGAACACGCTCCCCATCCGAAGGCTGGGGCTTGCACCCGGGGAGTCCGCCGAGCTTTCGGTAGCCTACGTGGATGTCGGCGAGATGCGCGCCTGGACGGAGGGGCAGCGCTACACCTGTTTGCGGCAGGACGCCGAAGGCGGGCTGTACAAGTACGAGAGCCTGGACGGCGGCTTCACGGCCGACCTGCCGGTCGACGCCGACGGCCTGGTGCTGAACTACCCGGGGCTGTTCAGGAGGGCCATAAGCCAGACGAGGTCGTCCACGTAGAGAAAACAGCATTCCCTGTACGCCCACGGGCGCTTGGGCCTCCTTCCCCTACGAAAAAGCGCCGCCCGGAGGATCCGGGCGGCGCTTCTGGTTCGGCTTCCTGCTCGCTTAGGAGCCGGACCCGTTTCTCTGGTTCATCGGGACGTAGTCGGCCTGGCGGGCTCCCGTGTAGATCTGGCGCGGGCGCGCGATCTTGAGCTCGGGGTCGTTCATCATCTCCATCCACTGGGCCATCCAGCCGGGGGTCCGTCCGATGGCGAACATGACGGTGAAGGCGGCGGCCGGGATTCCCATGGCCTCGTAGATGATGCCGGACCAGTAGTCGACGTTCGGGTAGAGCTTGCGGCTCGTGAAGTACTCGTCGTCGAGCGCCCGCTTCTCCAGCTCGATGGCCACGTCGAGGAGTTCGCTCTGCTTGTTCGTCGCCTCCAGGACCTCGTCGACGTGGCTGCGGATGATACGGGCGCGCGGGTCGTAGTTCTTGTAGACCCGGTGGCCGAAGCCCATGAGGCGCTCGTTGCCGTCCTTGACGCCCTGCAGGAAG
>JADDPR010000162.1 GCA_016781775.1 Rubrobacter sp.
CCCATGGCCGACCTGACGCCCCAGGCGTTCGCGGAGAAGTGGTCGAGCATGGCGCTTTTCGTCCCCGCCGGCTCACCCCGCCTGCTCGTACATCTCGACCTCGGCGAGCATGATTAAGCCACGCTCCACCACCTCCCTGACCCTGGGCAGCGCGGCCTCGATCTCCTCCCGGCTGCCCACCGCTTCCACGACCACGGGGAGGTCCGCGTGGAAGCGCAGGGGGCGCGCGGAGATGACCCCCGAGGAGCGATCGAAGCCCATGACCCCGCGGTGCACGGAGACGTCTGAGGCGCCCGCACCTCGGAACGCTTCGGTGACGAGCGTGTGCGCCGGGCGACCCTCGAAGGCGGCCGAGTCCCTCAGGTAGACCCTGGCGCGCGTTGCGGGGACGTAGGGGCCCGTCCTCGCCCTGCCTTCCTCTTCCGTTTCCCCCCTTCCGGGGTCCTTCTCGGGGACCGCCTCGGGCACCACCTGCTCGGACTCCACGTCAGAGGAGACGACGACCCCTGTCTTGACGGCTCGCTTGAGGAACGGGAGGAATCCCTCTATCCGTTCCTCCTCGTCCACGATGTCCACGACCACGGGCTGGTTCTCTGCGAGGCGAAGGATCCCGGCTGTGGCGATGTCGGCGTGCGGGGCGTAGCCCATAAAGCCCCTGAAGACCGTCGCCCCGGCGAGGCCGTGCTCCTTGGCGGCGAGCACGATCGCCTCGAAGAGCGGCCTGCCCTTGTACCTCTCGTCCTCCCCGACGAAAACCCTCATCCTCTTGGCTTGCTTCATCCGCCCGCTCCCGTCCCGACGCTCTCGCCGAGGCCCAGGCCCACGTAGAGGGCGAAGATCCCCAAAGCCAGGCTGCCGACGACGTTGAAGAACGCCCGGTCGGCCTCCCGGGCGCGCGCCAGGTTCATCGTCTCGAGCATCAGCGTGGAGAACGTCGTGAACCCGGCGAGGAGGCCCCTGCCCAGGACGAACAAAGCCACCGCGTCCCCACGCGCCGCGCCCTCCAGGAACCCGAGCGCGAAGCAACCAAGTACGTTCACCGCGAGCGTGCCCCAGGGGAACTCCGCCCCCGCGCGGTGGTTGATCCAGCCGCCCATCACGAACCGCAGGACGGCGCCGAGCCCCGCTCCCACGAGGGTGAGGGCCACCTCGAGCGCGAACGCCACTACATCAAGCTCCTCGTCAGCCTCAGCCCCGCTAAGGCGGCGACGAGACCCAGGATCATGCTCCCGCCGCCGTAGAGAGTGCCCAGAAACGGCGATGCCCCCCAGGTCTCGCTAGTCTGTAGGGCGAAGGAGCTGAACGTCGTGAACGAGCCCAGGAACCCGAGGACCCAGAACATCCTTTCCCTCTCGCCCACGAACCTCTCGAAGAGCAGGGCGCCGAAGACCGCGATCCCGAAGGACCCCAGGACGTTTACCAGCATCGTCCCCCACGGGAAGACGGCGTGGAAGGGGGTGGCGTAGGAGGCGCCGGTCTCCACCAAGAGGCGGGCACCGGCGCCCAGAGAGCCGCCCGCGAACACCCAGCCAACCTGACGGGACGAGGCCCCGAAGGGTTTGGAGACGAGGACGCCGCCGCGCAGGAAGTCGTGTGGTGAGACGTGCTCGATCTCCTCTCGGACTACCGAGACGGATACCTTAGGGACCGTATTCTTGAGCTCAGGGAGAAACCGCTCTATGTCCTCTGGCTCGTCGACGAGCATCAAAAAGATCGGCGATTCTGCGCCATCTTTCGGCGGCCGGTAGGCCGTGGCCGAGGCGATGCCCCTCGCGTGGGCGAGCCGTACGACCCGCTCGCACTCCAGCTCCGATTGCAGGCGCAGGGTGGCTTGCGCCACCTCCTTCGGCGGAGCCTCGACACCATCGGCCTTCCCCTTGCGGTTCCGCTTCCTCAACGCGTCGACGTCCTTTCCTCGTGGGACCTCGTGGTACCGCTACGACGGCTGCGCGGCCGACCGGAAGCGGGAAAAGGGAAACCCCTACCCGACCCGGAGGCCGGAGTAGGAGCCATCAGCCCCAAAGGTGATGGGGCTCGCCTAAAGAACCGCATCGCCCTTCGCTGCTTGCTCCCCGAAGCCTACAAGAGACGAAAAACGGACGCAAGGTACGCCGCTATGGGGATCCTGCCGCCTATGCTACGATAGTTCCTAAAGGATGATGCCGGTGCACTCGCACAGCGTGTTTGGGTGGCCCCCGTCGGCGTCGTTGGTGGGCGCGGGGGCGGTTTTGGACCGCTCGCGGTGGAGGTGGAGCGATGGAGACCGTCGAGGCGACGAAGCTGACGATCTACGTGGGCGACATGACGCGTCACGGGCGCAGGTCCTCTTACCGGCAGGTGGTCAGGCTCCTGCTGAACCAGGGGATCGCGGGCGCCACCGTGCTGCGCGGGATAGAGGGGTTCGGCTCGGGCGGGAGGATCCACACCGGGTTCATCGAGGCCCTCTCCACGAACCTTCCGGTGGCGGTGGTCGCGGTGGACTCGAAGGAGAAGGTGGAGACCGTCCTGCCGAAGGTGCTGGAGATTCTGGAGGGCAAGGGCCTCGTGACCCTGGAGAAGGTCGAGGTCGTCTCGTCGGCGCCCGCTGTCGCGGGCGTCCTTTGAGCATCTACCCGAGAAGAAGGCCGGGTTGCACTTCGTAACCTTCGCCTGCCTCATGCTCCACCGCGCCGTCCTAGCGTTCGGCCTAAGTCAATAACACGCTCTAGAGAGGCGTGTCGAGCGCGGCGGTGAACTAGACTCCGTGGTCGTGATAGACGGGGCGGGCCTCGGGGACGGGGTCGCCGCACGTTGCTGGGCGAGCCGTCCTACCGCAGCGCCGCGCTGGATGAATTCCGAAAAAAGCACGATCTTCTCCCGATCCGAATCAACCCCGCGAGGGGATGATGGCATCCAGAGAGGCCCGGCGCACTGAAGGAAGTCTATTCACGCTCCTGCCTAGAGCTCCCGTTCTCGGAAGCTCGGTTGCCGCTGTTGTTTGTTCTC
>JADDPR010000540.1 GCA_016781775.1 Rubrobacter sp.
AGCGAGACCGGAGTTGGCGGCCCCGTCTACGTGGGGACGACGCCGTCGGAGGGGTGATGCTCGGTCGCGGTTACGCTTGCTGGAGCATGTTCTCCGTCTCGTCCAGGGCGGCGAGAATGTCGGACACGTCGGCGCACTCGACCCTCGAGGCGGGGCTCCCGTCGACCTTGACGTTCGCCTCCAGATCCCCTGCGCCGAGCCGGACCTCGAGCTCCACCCAGGACTAGGCGGAGGCACGCACCGCCGGGGTGGCCTGGTGGCAGATGATCAGGTGTGGGGCGAGACGGTCCGCCACTTCCTCCAGCTCTTCGGGCTCCGCGGTCAACACCTCCACGCTCGGGCGGCGCTGGCGGACGACATACGCGAGCACCTGCCGGTACATACGCGGGTCGATGGCTATGAGCATTTTGGTCATGGTACTGTTTTCCCATTTACGGCGCGCTCATACCCATTCGAGCGCCGCGGCGCGAAAGATGACCCGAAGTGTGCAGATGCGTGGCCCGAATCACCAGGGGGACGAAGCGCTCCGGCGATCCCCGGACGTGACCACGAAATCCTCCGTGGCGCGAGACCTTCGAGCCGCGGCAGGCGGAGGGGGGCGCCGGGGATCGCGAGAATACCGTACGAAAGGGTGAGGGTTCGGTCCCTCCCGGCCCCTTCGCGGTCCTTCGTTGCGGCTGTTTGGGTCAACGTCCCTAGGGTTCTCGGCGCTGGGGGCCAGCCCCCAGGGGCACGGTTACCTCGACGCGTGTGCCCCCCTGTGGGGCTGAGCCGATCCGGCATTCGCCCCCCATAAGGTGCCCCCTGTCTCGCATGAAGGAGAGGCCCCCGGGACCACTGCGCCGGACCGCCTCAGAGTCGACCCCCCGCCCGTCGTCCTCGACGACGCCGACGACCCCCTCACCGGCGATGGTCAGCCGGACGTTTATCGTGTTCGCCTCGGAGTGTGCGACGGCGTTGCGCACCGCCTCTCGCAGGATCAGGAAAAGCTGGTCGCGCACCACGGGCCCTACGAGCGATTCGTCGCCCTCGACGGCGAGGTCCGAGGCCACGCCCGGTGGCACGTGCTCCCGCAGGAGCGCCGAGAGCGCGGGGCGCAGGCCGTCGGCGGCCTCCATGGTCCCCAGCACGCGGGAGAGGTGCCTGACGGACGCCAACGCCTCCCCGGTCACTCGCTCGGCGAGCTCCAGCTTCTCCGCGGCCCTTTGAGGGTCGCGCCCCGCAAAGGCCCGATGGAGCTCCAGGCTCTGGCGGGCCACCGCCATGAGGTGGGCGACCCTGTCGTGCAGGTCGCGGCCTATCCTCTTGCGCTCCTCGGCCTCGACGCGGGCCGCCGTCTCGCGGGTGAGGAGCCGGTCGCGCTCCTCCTCCGCCCGCTTGCGATCCGTGACGTCTATGGTGATCCCCAGGACGCGCGCCGGCCGGCCCTCCTCGTCTCGCACGTTCCGCCCGTGGGCCTCGGCCCACCACATCTTCCCGTCGCGGTCGGCGCGGTACTCGGTCCGGACGTCCTCCGCCTCGCCCGTCGCGCAGGCCTCCCACGCCTCCTCGATGCGCCCCACGTCCTCCGGATGCACCGCGGAGAGCCACTTCTCGCGGGTGACGCCCTCGTTCGTGTCGAAGCCGAAGAGCGCGCTGTGCTCCTCCGACCAGCGGACAGCACCGCCCTGGAGATCCCACTCCCAGGTGCCGGCCGACGCCGCCTCCTGCGCCAGGCGCAGCCACCGCTCGTTCTCCTTGAGGGTCTCCTCAACGCGCTTGCGTTCGGTGTGGTCGCGCGCCACCTTGACGAAGCCCCGCAGCCTCCCGTCCCCGTCGCGGACCAGCTCCGCCGCGCCGCTGGCGAAGAAGCGCGAGCCGTCCTTGCGGACGTGCCAGCGCTCGTCCTCGGCCCTTCCCTCGGAGAGCGCCACCTCGAGCTCCCATTCCGGGGCGCCTGCCTCCACGTCCTCGGGGACGAAGACGAAGGAGCTGGGGCGGCCGATCGCCTCTTCCTCCCTGTAGCCGAAGATGTTCTCGGCCCCCGTGTTCCAGCTGACGACTCGCCCCTCGGGGCTCAACATGAAGATGGCGTGGTCCTCGACGTTCTCGACCAGGAGGCGGAAGCGCTCCTCGCTCTCCCGCAAGGCCTCCTCGGCGCGTACGCGATCCGTAACGTCCTGGAAGGTCACCACCGCGCCGGTCATCTCGCCCTCGTGCCGTATCGAGGTCACGGTATATTCGACCGGGAAGCTCGTCCCGTCCTTGCGCCAGAACACCTCGCCGGAGACGCGTCGGAAGACTCCGTCTCCCAGCGTCGCGTGTATCGGGCACTCCTCCAGGGGATAGGGGGCGCCGTCGGCGCGCGAGTGGTGAACGATCTCGTGTTGGGGACGTCCGAGCAGATCCTCGACCCCCCAGCCCACCATCCGCGCCGCCGCCGGGTTGGCAAAGGCGACCCGGCCCGCGAGTTCCAGGACGTAGATCCCGTCGCCGGCATGCTCCAAGATTACCTCGTTCTGCCGTCTGAGACGCTCGAGTTCCTCGACCCGAGCAGGCCCACCCATCTCGTCCACCACGCTCCCGAAGAAAGATTCCCGTCCGCCGGAAAAAGCCACCTTACGGTCGGCGACATACGCGACGCAGGGATTATCCTACCACCACTCATGTGATTTACCGCACGCAAAGATCTACAACACCAGCCGGAAACCAGGGACCGGCGTGGACGGGCACCGGAACACAGACGGCTCGGATCGGGATTACCAGCGCGTAACGTCGTTCTCTTCTCGCCCTCGGCCAGCTTGGCAGCCGGGGCATGAGGAGGTACGCCGCGAGGCACACGCCGCCCGTATGGAGACGTTCGGGGCTGGGGAAGCGACTGGGGACCGAAGGGACACGAGCGGTGGGAGCACAAGAGGTGCGAGCCGTAGGGGAGCGTTCGGGTGGATACGACGCTTTGCATCGTTCGGGCCATATTTCGTCGGAGCCCGCAGGAA
>JADDPR010000260.1 GCA_016781775.1 Rubrobacter sp.
ATGGCTGCTGTATCCTCGTCGTGAACTAAACTTTTCAGAAGCAGGGAGATCTCGTGTTCGATTATTCGCAGGGGGACGAGGGTTACGTGTTGCTCGGGAGGATGGAGGGGGACGTGCCGGGATATCTCTCTTACAGCGCGGATGAGGGGGAGGTGGTGTGCGTCTTTCGCGGGGCGGCGGAGGCGGAAGCGTTTTATATGCACTGGCGCGCCAGGATTCCGGGTGGGGGGTGGGGTGCCGTGCAGCCCTCGTCGGAAGACCTGATCCGGGTGCTTCAGAACTTCGACCTCGTCTCCGTCAGCCCCCAGCCGGACCCGGGCGTCACCGAGTACCTCTACTCCGTCGAGGACTTCGTGCGCACGTTGCGCGAGCCGCGCTAGGGGCGGGGCAATGACCGTCGTCGGCGGGCCTTCACCGCAAGATTTATGGGATAGACTTGGCGGGAAATCCACGTGTGGGGGGATGGTTGGAGACTTACAGATCTTCGAGGAAGACGGTCAACGGTGGGGGGCTACCCGGCCGCTCTTCGGGGGGACGGCTTCGTAAGGCGCCCATCGTGGTGCTCGTCGCCTGCGCCGTGCTGGCCGCCGTCGTGGCGATGGATTACTGGAGCAACCTCGGCAAGATCTACAACGGCGTCTCGGTGGCGGGCGCGAACGTCGGCGGCAAGAGCGTCGGAGAGGCCGAGGCGATCGTCGAGGAGCGCCTCTCCCAGAGGATCGGCGAGATCCAATTGAGCGGGCCGCGAGATTTCACCTTCGGCACCCAACAATTGGGCGTCTCCTACGACGTCGCCGCGACCGTGGACCGGGCCTACAACGTCGGGCGCGGCGGCAACGTTTTCGAGCGCCTGACAAGCCGGTTGCAGGCGGCATACGGCTCCGCCGAGGTTGCCCCCAAGGTCGGGTACGACCCCGAGAGGGTGGACGCCGTGGTCGAGGCCGTCGCCCGGAGGGTCGACAGGCAGCCCCGCGAGGCCTCCATCGCCGTGGAGGGGACCGAGGTAGTGGTCGGGGAGTCCCGCGAGGGTTACGGGCTTAACGTGCCGGCCACCGCCGCGGGCATCCGGGCCGCCGTCGAGGGGGTTACCGGAGAGGCCGAGATGGTGGGGGAGACCGTCGAGCCCTCCGTGAAGACGCCGGCCGCCGAGGCCGCCGCCGCGGAGGCCCGGGACGTCGTCTCCGGGGAGGTTTCGCTCTCCGCCGGTGAGGAGGGCTGGACCCTGACACCGGCCGAGATCGGCGGGGCGCTCGACTTCGCGCCGAAGGGAGGGGAGATCGACGTCGCCCTGAACCGGGAGCGGCTCCGGGCCGCCGTGTCCGAGCCCCTCGAGGCGCTCACCGTCGAGCCGCGCGAGGCAGGCTACGAGTTGAACGGCACCAACGTAGTCGTGACCGCGAGCCGGACCGGCAGGGCGGTCGACGAGGATACGTTCTTCGCGGAACTCGAGGCCGGGCTCTTCGAGGGGCGGCGCGAGTACGAGATCCCCGTCGTCACCGACGAGCCCGAGCTGACCACCGCCCGGGCCGAGGAGCTCAAGCCGACGGATCTCCTCGGCAAGTACCGCACCGACTACGAGATAGTCGAAGACGACGGGCAGCGGGTGGAGAACCTGAAGATCGCCTCGAAGGCCGTGAACGGCATGTTTATAGCGCCGGGCGAGACCTTCTCGATGAACGAGAACGTCGCCGGTCTCGACTACAACGCGACCAAGGTCATCATCGACGGCAGGGAGACCCTTGCCGACGGGGGCGGGCTCTGCCAGGTCACCTCGACCCTGTACATGGCCGCCAACTACGCGGGCCTCGACGTCACCGAGCGCCATCCCCACTACGCCCAGCTCCCGTACATAAGGCCGGGCCTGGACGCGACGGTGTGGTTCGGGGACGAGAACGGCGCGGGAGCCCTCGACATGAAGTTCGAGAACACCTCCGACGGGTACCTGCTCATCCGCGAGTACGTCGCCGACGACGGATACATCTACGCCGAGGTCTACGGCAAGCCGAGCAACACCAAGGTCGAGATGAACTCCAAGCCCACGTACATGGGCGCGGATTACTCGAAGTGGAACACTTATCAGAAGATTACGAAAGACGGAGAGGTGACCTACGACGGCCTCCTCCACAAGGACGTCTACAACCCCCTGATCGACGAGAAGGGCAAGACCATCCCGCCCCCCGAGGTCCCGGTCCCAGCCGTCAGGCAGTAGCAACCTAGCCCCCTAACAATCCGGCGCCCGGAGAAGCCCGTACGGACCTTTCCGGGCGCCGCTTCGTGCCTTACACACCGTGATAATCCATGCAGTAATCCTTTCATGTAGCCAGAAGCCGAGGGAGACGGGAGATGGACGGTGCGAGGCTGCTTTTGGGCGGTGCGGTCGCGCTTCTGGCGCTCGGCGCAGTGGTGGTGCTGGCGATCTCCGGCAACAGGTTCACGGTTGCGGAGACGCCTTCTGAGGAATCGGCAACGTCCGGGAGGCCAGCCGCGGAGAAGCCGTGCGACGAAACTTCAGACGAAGGCTTGCCTGATCAATCATCCCGAACGAAGACGGCATCAAGTTCGCGTCGCTGAACGAGATGATTGCGACCGCAGACCTGGTTACGCTGGGAACGGTTAGGGAGGCAATCTCACGGGAGGTCGAGCCGCAGGACGGTGCCGGGGGGCCGGAGCTACCGGTCCTCGACACCGTGGTACGCGTAGACGAGATCTTGAAAGGAGGGAAAGTACCCGGGGCCCTTGCAACCGTGAAGACGCTCGAGTTCGCCTACTCTGGCGGAGACACGGAATGGCGGTGTCCCGGAGAGCGGGTGCTCCTGTTCCTGTCCCCAAGCACGGAGGAGCCCGGGTTCTACACCACGACGATAACGAACTACAGTCAGTCGGTGTACGTCCTCCGAAACGGAAAGCCCGAAGCCACCGTGCGCGACTCCCTACCCGACAAGGTCGTCCAGAAGGTCGAATCCCTCTCCGCACCGGAGCTCCGCCGCAAGGTGGAGAACGCGGAGGAGGGGAGAGAGAAGGGCGAGATCAAGCCCCTGAAGCGCGAGCTCTGAAGGTTCTCGACAAACGAGAGGGGGGAGCCGCACAAAGCGGCTCCCCCCTCTCGTTGCTGATGGCCGAAAGCCGATCGCTGACCGCTAAACGAGCGCCTCCTGGCCCTTGAGGACGTCCTCGGGCTTGCCGACGGGGCGGAGGAGTCGCGCCTCGCCCTGCCAGATAAGGATCTCGGCCGGGTTCGGGTGGCTGAGGAAGCCGAGGTTGCTCGCGCTGAAGCCGTAGGCCCCGCTGTAGAAGACGCCGACGAGGTCGCCGGGCTCGGGGTCTGCGAGCGGGATGTTGGTGCCGAACATGTCTAGGGGCGTGCAGCACGGGCCGGCAAGCGCTACGGGCTCGTCCCCCTCACCCGGGGCGCGGGAGAGGTTCAGGATGGGGTAAGCCTTCCTGAAGACTTGGCCCATGTTCCCGGTCGCGGTGAGGTGATGGTTCATCCCGCCGTCGGTGGTCACGAAGGTCTTGCCCTTCATGTCCTTGACGTCGATCACCTTCGTGACGTAGAGGCCCGCGTCGGCGACGAGGTAGCGGCCGAGCTCGAAGACGAAGCGGCAGCCTTCGAGGCGCGCCTCCGTGCGGTAGTGGGCGAGAAGCTCCTGGAACCCGGCGCCGAAGCGTTCCAGGTCGAAGTCCTCCAGCTTCTCGAAGTACGGGACCCCGAAGCCGCCGCCGAAGTCGATCATCTCCAGGGGCTTGCCCGCAAGGTCAGCCGTCCTTAACGCAAGCTCGAAGATGTTGCGGCAGTGCTCTATGAGCGGGTCGACCTCGAAGACCTGGGTCGCCGTGTAGACGTGGATGCCGCGGAGCGTGAGGTGGTCGGGGTGGGCGAGGGTGCGGCGGACCGCCTCCTCGAGGTCGGCCTCGTCCAGGCCGAACTGCCCGACCGTACCGCCCATGCGCATCCCGCTGCCCATAAGCTGCTGGGCCGGGTTGATGCGCAGGCCGACGCCGATGTTCTTGTTCCGGCGCTCGGCGACGGCGGCGAGGCGGTTGATCTCGTTGACCGACTCGACGTTGACCGCGAAGATCCCCTCGCGAACGGCCATGTCGAGCTCCTCGTCGGTCTTGGCCGGACCGGCGAAGACGATGTCCTCGGGCTCGAACCCCGCCGTCCGCGCTACTACGAGCTCGCCCGAGGAGGCGACCTCCGCCCCGGTGAGGTGCTCGCGCGCGATCACCTGCGTCACCGCGAGGTTCGGGTTCGCCTTGACGGAGTACGTGACCTCGACGTCGCCGCCCAAAGCCTCGCGCACCCTTCGGACCCTATCGACGATCATCTCGCCGTGGTACAGGTAGAACGGCGAGCCGTGCTCGGCGGCGATCTCGGAGACCTTGACGCCGCCGGGGGCGAGCACGCCGTCCCTCCAGCCACCGAGGCGCTCCCCCAGGTCGTGGGCCTTATCTATCTGCGTACGCATTGCTTATCCCCTTGCGGTCGATCTTGCCGGAGGCAGTCTTCGGGAGCTCGTCCTGGACCAGGATCTCCTTAGGCACCATGTACGGCGGCGCGTTGTTGACTGCGAACTGCCGGATGGCCTGGACAGCATCTCCGTCCTCGTCGCCCTTCAAGGAGACGACCGCGACGACGTCGTGCCCCACGTCGGGGTTCGCCACCCCGAAGGCGCAAGCCTCGTGTACGCGGCCCGAGCTTATAAGGAGGTTCTCTATCTCCTCGGGGCTCATCCGGTAGCCCTGGGACTTTATCATCGCGTCCTCGCGGCCGACAAAGTACAGGAAGCCGTCCTCGTCGCGCCTGACCTGATCCCCGGAGTACACGACCCTCTCGACGTCCAGCAGTTCGGGAGGGGCGAGCGGGTTCGGACGATACGCCTTCGCCGTCGCCTCGGGCTTGCCCCAGTAGCCCATCGCGACCGTCGGCCCGCGGTGCACGAGCTCCCCGACCTCGCCGGGGGCGCACTCCTTGCCCTCTTTGTTTATGACCATAATCTGAGTGTCGGGGATCGCCTTGCCGATGCACTCGGTGCCGCGCTCGATCTCCTCGGGCGGCAGGTACGTCGAGCGAAACGCCTCCGTGAGACCGTACATCAGGTAGATCTTGGTGCCGCTCGGCTCCAACAGGCGCCTCAACTCGTCCAGGTTCGCCTGCGGGATGCGCCCGCCGGTGTTCGAGATGTAGCGCAGGTGCTCCAGCGGCTGCTCCTGGATGGACTTCGAGCCGCGCAGAAGCAGCGCCCACAGCGGCGGGACGCCGGCGACGCCCGTGATCTCGTGGCGGCGAAGCCCCTTCAACAGGTCGCCCGGCAGCCTCGAACGCAGCAGCGCCAGCGTCGCGCCGACGCGCAGCGAGGTCGTAAACTGGTTGAGCCCGGCGTCGAAGTTGAGGGGGAGGGCGGAGAGGATGCGGTCCTCCGAAGTATTCTCCAGGTACGTCGAGACGATCTGGGATCCCGCCACGAAGTTGCGGTGGCTCGTGGAGACGCCCTTGGGCATCCCGGTCGAACCTGAAGTGTACAGGATCGTCGCAAGATCCACCTCGGAGACGCCCGTCTCCTCAGGCTCGCCATCGCCAGAGAGAACCTCGGCGAGGTCGGTAAGCTCGCCGGAGATACCTTCGGCGTCCGACTTCTCGCCCTTGTAGAATGCCCGCTCGACGGTTTTTGGCTCCATCTCGCCGAGTTTCGGGGAGTCCCCGATCAGGACGCGGACGTTGCAGTCGCCGGCGATGTAGCCGACCTGCTGGGCCTTGAGCATCGGGTTGATGTTCACGAATGCCGCGCCCGCGCGCGAGGCGGCCATCATCGCGACGATGGCTTCCCAGGACTTGTCCATCAGGATGCCGACCCGGTCGCCCTTCCCGACGCCGGCGTCTTGCAGGGCCGCGGCCAAGGCGCCGCTCTCGCGCATCATGTCTTCGTAGGTGTGCTCGCTCTTGCCGTCCACGATCGCGACCTTTTGAGGGTCGCGCTCGACGGAGTTGTAGAGCAGGTCGTGTAGGGTGAACTCCGGGCGCATATTCTTAGGCGGACTTGCTCGTTACCAGGTCGGCGATGGTCCGGACGGAGGCGAAGTTCTCCTCGTCCAGCTCCTCATCCTCGACCGTAACTCCGAAGCGATCCTCCAGGAACATCACGAGCTCGACGGTTTGTAGCGACGTCAGGACGCCGTTCTCTATAAGCTGCTCGTCGTCGGAGACCTCGCGGTTGCCGGTGACGTTCTCCTGCAGCCACTCGCGGATCGCGGCGGCGGCGCTCTCGGTGCTTACTGACATGGTGTTGCCTCCTTCTCGTATCTGACCCACATCATTGCTAGTACAACCAGAAAGTGGCCTCGCCGTCGCCCACGTTGTACGCCCAGTTGGAGATGCGACGGGCCGTCTCTTGCATCGTCGGGTCCGCGAACTTGACCAGCAGGCTGTTGCTCCGGTCGTTGCGCGGGAAGAAGCCCAGCTTCCACAAATCGTTCGGCCTGGGTGCTGTGGGCGAGTCGACGAACCGGTACCTGATCATGGATACCCCCTGCCGCCTGAAGTATCGGGTGGTCTCCCGGAGCAGCGCTCGCGCCGCGTCCGGACGCCCCGGCAGCGCCGTCAGGTCGAGCGGGTAGCCGTCCTGCTCGTTCCGGGAGACCTTGAGCACGGCGTAGCCGAGCAGCTGGCCCCCCGGGTCCTTCACGCCGAGTACGGTCACCGGATATTGCGGAGAGCCGGGGCCGTAACGCCAGTTCAAGAAAGCCGCGTCCTTCTCCGGCAGGCAGGGTACGGTCGAGGCGATCTTCTCGAACAGCACGTCGAAGGACTCGTCGAACCCGTCGAGCTCTTCTACCCTCAGGCTGCCCCCGAAACCGCGACCCAGGGCCTCGTCGGCCGCCCGCAGGCCCCCGTTCAGGAAACCCTTTATGGGTGCGGGCAACGGCACCCTCGGGCGGGGGGGCGGCATCTCCGGACGCGGCCCCTCGGTCGGCTCCTCGGGCGCCCCCGAAGAGCCGCGATTCAAGAACCGCCCCAAGATCTTGCGCGCGTCTTCGAGGTTCGGCGAAGGGAGCTGCGACACGTCCAGCAGCTTGGCCCGGTAGGTGAGCTTCCCTGCTTCCTCGGCCCCCATGCGTGTCTCGACCGCGATCACCGCCGGCAGCATGTCGCAGGCCACGCAGTTCTCGGTCGAACGGAAGAACCTGCGCATCAACGAGAGGGCCTGGAAGCCGTACTCGGGATGCACCATGTAATCGGCGGGGGTGTGGGCGACGATCCGCTGGCCGTTTACCCGGTAAGATTGGGGCGTCGCCGCCAGGTGGCCCACCACCCGCTCCCCGTCCATCGCGACCCAGCGGCGCATCTCGCCCCCCGAGGGGTGACGCGCCAACCAGCGCCAGACGGAGGCGTGCCACGTGGCGTCCCTGGTGTAGGGCACGTCGGGGTACACCCCGCGGCGCAGCTCCTGAACGCCGTCCTGCAACTCCTCGCCCTCGATCTGACGGATCGCCGCTTTCACCGCTCGGGCCTCGAGCCACCCGGAAAGCGTCCCACGGCGAGACCGCGGGGCGTCCCGGCGCAGGCCCCGGTCCGGGCTGGCGGGCGTTCGCCCGGCGGACGCCTCCATTCTTCTCCTGATCCCCCTCCGTAGCGCACGATGACTCCTCTGACGATGTAAGACTTGCCGGCGGATCGATCCGGTAGAGTGTAAAGGAGCAACCCCTAAATATCCAAGCAAAGGCCCCAGGCTCGAAGACCCCGGCCGCGAGGCGCTAGTAGTAGATGTCGCCCTTCAGCTTGTTGTAGACGCGGTAGTACGCGGGCTCGATCTTGTTCCACAGATTGGCGCGCACGCGCTTGATCGGCAGGTCGTAGCAGCCCGCGAATTCCACCGCCTCACCCCCGAAGCCCACCTTGAACTTGTAGACGTTGTACCAGGGGTGATCCTCGTTCAGCTTGTCGAGTTCGGGTATCCCCATCATGTCGTAGTACGTGATGCCGCGATCCTTGGCCCAGCGCATCACCTCCCACTGCAGCAGGGAGGTGGGCATGAGGTTGCGTTTGTTGTTGGTGGAGGCGCCGTACATGTACCAGTATTTTTTGCCGAACGTAAAGATGTACATACCGGCCAGCTTTTCCCCCTCGTGCTCGGCGAAGAACAGGTGCGCCCGGCCCGCCTCGCGCATCGTCCGCCACGCGGTGAAAAAGTAATCGCGCGGCCTGCGGATCACGAACCCATTGCGCTCGGAGGTCTCCTCGTACATGCGCCAGAAGGCCTCCTCGGCCGCCGGGGAGCCGTCCTCCGCCACCCTCACCCCCTTGCGCGCCGACAGCCTCACGTTGTAGCGCGTCTTCCCCTTCATCCCCGCCAGGAGATCCTCCTCCGGGCGAGACAGGTCGACCACCATCGTAGCTTTACCGTTGAGGTCCCACCGGAACTTGCGGAATCCGAGCTCCTCCAGCAGGGCCTTCTGGCCCCCCCGCCCCTCTCGCACCTCCGGCTCGATCTTGAGCGTGTGCGCCCCAAGGCGCGCCGCCGCCTCCGCCGCCCCCCGCAAAAAGGCGCGCGCCGCCCCCTCGTCGTCCCACTCCAGCCACGGCCCCTTCGGGCAGTACATCAGGTACCCCGGCACCGGCCACGTCGGGCGCAGCAGGAACTGCCCCGCCCCCGCCACCTCGCCGGCGCCCCCTCCGCCGCCGCCGCCGCGCACGAGCGCCAGCCGCAAGGGCCTCCAGCCGGCGTTCCTCTTCATCTCGCCCCACGCGTGGCTCTGCAGGAGGTGCCCGCCGCCGGGGGCTCCCTGCACGAGGGTGTCCCACTCCCCGCTCCCGACGCCCACCCTCTCGACGACCGTGTACCCCGAACCCACGGCACCGGCGTTTTGAGCGGCGGGGAACAGCGACATGTAGACCTCCTGGTGGGAAATGCTTACTTAGACGGGGCTGAGTGTAAGGACCGGGCCGAGGGCGGTCAAGCGTTACGGGGACGAGAAGGGGTACGGTCGGTAACCCCTCATCTCATCCAGAAGGTCGGCTCCCCGTCGCCGATGGTGTACGCCCAGTTGGAGAAGCGACGGGCGGTCTCGTGCAAACGGGTGTCCGCGAACCCGACCAGCAGGCTGTTGCGCCTGCTCTTGCGGTAGAAGAAGCCCAGGAGGCGCAGGTCTCCGGACCGGGCCGAGATCGGGGACTCCTTGTACCTGTAGCGGATAAGGTGCGTGCCCGCGTCCCTGAAGAAGCGGACCGCCCCCCGGAGCAGGGCCCGCGCCACGTCCCGGCGCCCCGGACGGGTGGTCAGGTCGAGCACGTAGCCGTCTATGCCGCCGGTGGTCACCTTCAACACGGTGTACCCGAGGAGCTCCCCGCCCGCCCCCTTGACGCCGAGGACGGTGACCGGATGCTGAGGAGAGCCGGGCCCGTAGCGCCAGCGCAGGAAGGCCGCGTCCTTCTCCGGGGTGCAGGATACCGCGGCGGCGACGGTCTCGAAGAGCGCGTCGAAGGGTTCATCGAATCCCTCCAGCACCTCCGCCTTCGGGCCGCGGCCGAAGGCGCCCCCCAGCGCCTCGTCGGCCGCCCGTAGCCCACCGTTAAGCATGCCCTGCACCGGTCCCGGAAGCGAGAGCCGCGGGCGCACCGCGCGCGGCTCCTCCTGCTCCTGGCGGCGGGAGAAGAGCCTCCCCGGCAGAGCCGGCACCGGGAGCTTGGAGACGTTCAGAAGCTTCGCCGTGTAATCCAGCCTGCCCACCTCCTCGGCCCCCAGGCGCGTCTCGACGCTGATCACCGCCGGCAGGATGTCGCAGGCCACGCAGTTCTCGGTCGCGCGGAAGAACGCCCGCATGAGCGAGAGGGCATAGAAACCGTACCCGGGATTCACCTCGTAGTCCCCGGGCGTGTGGGCGACGATTCTGCGCCCACCGATGCGGTAGTACTGGGGCAGGGCCGAGAGGTGCCCCACGACCTCCCCTTCTTCGGTCACCGCGATCCAGCGGCGCATCTGATCCCCCAGGGGGTGCCGCGCGACCCAGCGGTAGACGCGATCATAGAACCCGAAGTCGTGTACCTCGGGGACGTGAGGGTGGGTGAGTACGCGCAGCCTGCCGATCTTCTCTCCCAACTCCCCGCTCTTGAGCAGGGGGTCGTCAAGCTGGCGTATCGATACCTTCTTCATGACCTGGTCCCCCACAGCCCCCCGTCGATCCTTCTCGCCACGCCGCGCGCCGCGCCCCGTTCGCCCTCCGGGGCCCACCACGCGGGCAGGAGGGGAGCGAGGGCGCGACCGCAGAAGCCCTCCTCGTACCGGCCGCGGCCGGTACGAGGAGGGCTAGTAGTAGACATCGCCCTTCAGCCTCTGATAGATGCGGTAGTAGGTGGGCTCCGTCTTGTCCCACAGCCCGGCGCGGACGCGCTCGATCGGCAGGTCGAGGCTGCCCACGAAGTCCTCCACCTCTCCCCCGAAACCCGCCTTGAACTTGTAGACCCCGTAGAGGGGATGGTCTTCGTTGCGCTTCTCCGGGGTGGGGATACCCCACATGTCGTAGTGCGTCAGACCACGCCCCTTCGCCCAGCGCATCACCTCCCATTGCAGCAGGGAGGCGGGCATGAGGTTGCGCTTCTCGCGCGACGTAGCCCCCAGCATGTAAAGGCACTTGTGCCCGAAGGTGTAGACGAGCACGGCCGCAAGCCGATCGCCCTCGTGCTCGGCGAAGAACAGGTGCGCCCGGCCCGCCTCGCGCATCGCCCGCAACGCGGCCCTGTAGTAGCTGTAGGGCCTGCTCCAGAACTCCTGGCGCTCGACGGTCTCCTTGTGCATGCGCCAGAAGGCCTCCTCGGCCGCCGGGGAGCCGTCCTCCGCCACCCTCACCCCCTTGCGCGCCGACAGCCTCACGTTGTAGCGCGTCTTCCCCTTCATCCCCGCCAGGAGATCCTCCTCCGGGCGAGACAGGTCGACCACCATCGTAGCTTTACCGTTGAGGTCCCACCGGAACTTGCGGAATCCGAGCTCCTCCAGCAGGGCCTTCTGGCCCCCCCGCCCCTCTCGCACCTCCGGCTCGATCTTGAGCGTGTGCGCCCCAAGGCGCGCCGCCGCCTCCGCCGCCCCCCGCAAAAAGGCGCGCGCCGCCCCCTCGTCGTCCCACTCCAGCCACGGCCCCTTCGGGCAGTACATCAGGTACCCCGGCACCGGCCACGTCGGGCGCAGCAGGAACTGCCCCGCCCCCGCCACCTCGCCGGCGCCCCCTCCGCCGCCGCCGCCGCGCACGAGCGCCAGCCGCAAGGGCCTCCAGCCGGCGTTCCTCTTCATCTCGCCCCACGCGTGGCTCTGCAGGAGGTGCCCGCCGCCGGGGGCTCCCTGCACGAGGGTGTCCCACTCCCCGCTCCCGACGCCCACCCTCTCGACGACCGTGTACCCCGAACCCACGGCACCGGCGTTCTGCTTGTTTTTAAGGGAGAACATCGAGAAATTGACCTCGCTTCTGGAAGGCTCCTCGGGCGAGACGGCAGTATAAGGGCCCGGGTTGACGCGGGCAAGCATCCTCCAGGCGAAGGGAGGATGGCCCACGGCCACCGCCCGGTACCATCGGGGAGCGGCAGCGAGCACGTGTCCACCGGAGCGATGGAACGTACGCCATCGGTGAGCGTCACGCTGACGCATCTCCGCTGTGGTGGCCGTGTGTCCGGTCCGCAACCCCCTACTCAGCTCTCGCACCCCGTCGCATTACGACGCGGACATTTGCGCTGCGGTCCCGCTTCCGAGGGCGTCCGGGAGGCGGTCTGGAAGCCTGCGGCAAGGCGGCCATATCCCGGTGTTGGATCAGGGCCGCGGAAGGAGCGCCCCGAACCTCGGGGCCTCGCGTCCCGTCTGCGCAGTCCTTGCCCGGTTTGGGAGGGCGGTTTCGTTCCTGCGTCTTCCGTCGCTGAAGTAGATAGAAGTGAAGACGAGAAAATACATAAATATGAGGATGCATCAAAGTTCGAAACTTCTCACCACCGCACCAGAATGTACTATGGCAAGAGCTCGACGGGCCAGCACCGAGATTCGTTACATCAAGAACTACAGCGGCGCCAGGGACGTGCTTCCCTAACGCTCCCTTCGTTGGAGAAGCGGGGCTCGGCCCCCGCCCCGCTTCTCCAACGAAGGGAGCGCCGTTGCACACCATAAAGGACGCCGAAGGCCCCGCCACAGTAAGCGACGCACCGCCTCGTACGTACGATCCCCCGAGGAGCCAGGAGATCCTCGTTACCCTCGAAGCCGCGGACCTGCGGGTCATAGGAGCGGCGAGCGTGGCGAGGGAGATGCTGGTCCTCGCCCGGAC
>JADDPR010000494.1 GCA_016781775.1 Rubrobacter sp.
GTGATGGAGGCGGTGGCGGCCGAATCGGAGGCGATCGCTTGGCGCGATTCGAACGTGTAAGCGACCCGCTACAGACAACGGTACGGGAAGGAGGAGACCGTATGAAGACCGTCTACTACACCGCCTCTGCGACCACCCGCGGGGGAAGGAACGGGCACGTCCAGTCCTCCGACGGCGTGCTGGACCTGGACCTCACGATGCCCAAGGAGATGGGCGGCGAGGGCGGGAGCGTCACCAACCCCGAGCAGCTCTTCGCCGCCGGCTACTCCGCCTGCTTCGAGCAGGCCCTGCGCATAGTCGCCGGGCAGCAGAACAAGGACGTAAGCGACGCCTCGATCACGGCCAACGTCGACATCGGGAAGACCGAGGACGGCGGCTTCGGCCTCGGCGTCGAGCTTATCGGCCACCTGCCGAACCTGCCCCGGGAGGAAGCCGAAGCGCTCATGGAGGAGGCCCACCGGATGTGCCCGTACTCCAGGGCCACGCGCGGGAACATCGACGTGAAGCTCTCCGTGCAAGAGTAGTAGACAAAGGGCCGGAGCTCCGACGAGGCCACCGGCCCTTCCCCTCGTCGCTCTATTCATCCACCTGCCGAGAGTATGCGTTCTCGGAAGCTCCACAGCCCCGGGTTAAGACGGTACGGCGGTGGCGGCGCATTCGCTACAAGATGTAACGACACTTGTAACCGCAAGTGTGGTCACCTGACCGACAAGAAATGGCCACCTGGCCACTGTATGGGTTCCTCTACGACGTCCATACTCGGTGCAGCGGGCACGTTCTTTGGCCGAAGGGGCAGGGTCCTCGCCCCACTGCTAACAAAGAAGATCCAAGGAAGGGATAAGAGGTTATAGATCCAAGGAAGGGATAAGAGGTTATGGGACGAACGCTTCTTTTGTTGACGATGGTGGGGGCGATGATGCTCGCCTTTGGCGGGGTCGTGCTGGCCCAGCAGCAGGGCGGCGCTCCGCCGAAGACCCCCACGGACAAGATCCCCGACACCTACATCGTCGTTTTTGAGGAAGACGCCGTCGGGAATCCCCAGGAGGTGGCGAACGAGCACGCCCGAGCCAACGGCCTCCAGCTCAGGTTCGTCTACCAGCACGCCATAGAGGGGTACGCCGCCGTGATCCCTAACAGCCAGGCTCTGCAGCGGGTCCAGAACGACCCGAGGGTCGCCTACGTCGAGCAGGACGGCGTGGTGCGCGCGGTCGCCCAGACCCTTCCGTGGGGGGTCGAGAAAGTAAGCAAGAAAGTACTCGAAGACGGCACGGAGGATGTGAGTTCGACGAATCCGGGGGATGGCTCAGGTTCCATAACGAACGTCAACTCGTACGTGATCGACACCGGGATCGACACGGCACACTCGGATCTCAACGTGGTGGGCCGCGTCAACTTCACGGGTGATGGGAAAAACTACGACTGCCACGGCCACGGCACACACGTTGCCGGCAGCGTCGCCGCCAAGGACGACACAAGCGATGTCGTAGGCGTTGCCCCCGGCGCTCCGCTGACCGGGGTGAAGGTTCTCGGCTGCACGGGCTCCGGAAGCTGGTCGGGCATCATCAAGGGCGTCGACTGGGTAACCGCCAACGCCAAGAAGCCTGCTGTTGCCAACATGAGCCTCGGCGGAGGGGTGAGCAAGGCACTCGACGACGCGGTGAGAAACTCGGCCAACAGCGGCGTCTTCTACGCACTGGCGGCGGGC
Organism: Rubrobacter sp.; assembly: GCA_016781775.1. Lineage (GTDB taxonomy): Bacteria > Actinomycetota > Rubrobacteria > Rubrobacterales > Rubrobacteraceae > Rubrobacter_F. The sequence goes on from JADDPR010000494.1 coordinate 1,706, forward strand.
AACGACGGTAAGGATGCCTGCACCTCCTCCCCGGCTAGAGCGGGTGCGGGCACAAACAACGGCATCATGACCGTGGCCGCTACGAACAGTAGCGACGCGGAGACCTCCTGGAGCAACTACGGGAGGTGCGTGGACATCTGGGCTCCGGGCGCGAACATCCTCTCGACGAAGAATGGCGGAGGGACGACGACGATGTCGGGCACCTCCATGGCCTCGCCGCATGGGGCGGGCGGGGGCGCCCTCTACCTCTCCTCGAACACCGGTGCTAGCCCATCGACCGTGGAGGGCGCATTGAAGAGCGCCGCCACGACCACGGCCAACAAGAGCAAGGACGGGCGAACGATCACGCGAGAGTACGTCGGAGGGTTCTAGTAGCAGTCTAGAGCCTCGAAGGGGCATTAAAGGGCCGGGCTTTTGATCCCCCCGGCCCTTCTTTTGGGAAGGAGAAGCATATGAGATGGGCGGTTTCCCGGGATGGGCTACCCAAAAGGATGCTGGCGCTCGTTGCTGCCCTGTTCGCCGCGCTTCCGCTGATCGCTGCGGCCCAGGGAGCCGCTCTGGCGGCGCCAGGGGCGACGGGCGGCGGAAGCACGGGGGGTGGGACCTCGTCGTCGTGGGATTACGTTGCCCTGGGTGATTCCCTGGCCACGGGGTTCGGGGCACGCAAGGGCTACGTGCCCCGCTACCGCGACTACGTCAAGACCGACACCGGCGTCACGGTCAAACTCACCAACCTGGGCAAGAACGGCTGGAAGAGCACAGACCTTCTCAACGCGCTCCGAAGCGATACGAACTTCCGCGGGGCCGTGGGAGGCGCGGAGGTCGTGACCTGGAACATCGGCGGCAACGACCTTCGGGCCGCCCGCGACCTCTACAAGAACGGGAGCTACGGGAGCTGCGGGGGGACCGACAACCAGGATTGCCTCCGGGCGAGCGTGGAAACGCTCAAAAGCAACTGGCAAGGCATTACCGGCGAGATCTTGGGGCTGCGCTCGAGCACCAACACGATCATCCGCACCATGGACATCTACAACCCCTACGTCGACGAGGACAAGGGTGCGGACAGTTGGGCGAACGACGGCGGGCTCAACGACTTCCAAGTATTCGAGAAGTACGTCGACGACGTCAACGCCCACATCGCGGCAACGCCGAGAGATACCAACATAACCCACGCTCAGGTTTATGTGGCATTCAATGGAGCATCAGGC
>JADDPR010000316.1 GCA_016781775.1 Rubrobacter sp.
CAATTCTTCGGAGCGCTGTGCGAGGTACTCATCCAGATCCGGGTTGATGGCTACCGGAGGTCCACCGTTGTTCCCGATGTCCTTCCACCGCTCGCGGGGAAGCAAGTAGTACTCGAAGTCCGCGTAGCGGCGGCTGCCGGCAACCCACACGTCTCCCGAACGGAGGGCGTTATCGAGCCCGTTCATGACCCCATCTCGTAAAGGGGCTTGTCTATCCCCAGAGCGTGATGGGCCAGTAGCGCCCGGTCCGGCCGGAGAGGTAGCCGAAGACGATCCGCAGGGCGTAGCCGACGAACTCTCCAACCCCCGCCACGGCGCCGGTTACGAAAGCGCTGGCTCCGACATGAGCCAGGAAGGGGCCGGTAATGTTCCCGGCCCTTCGTAGCTCGTGTCGGCGAAGAGGCTGACCATGCCGATTAACAGCACGAACCTCGACGCCGAACGCCCTCGCCGGAGAGGTGAGGCTTCCGGACGTTTGGACATCTAAGCTTCCCTACTTCTCAAAGACGCCACCGCCGGCGAAGCCTCACCTCTCCGGCGCCCACGGTCCGTCTCCGGGATCGTTCAACCCCGGACCATTCGCACCACGACGAGGGCGCCGAGCACCGCCAGGGCCAACCAGAGGAGGACGATGACGGCGGCGGCCGTCCGGCTTACGGGTTTCTCACCTCTCTCCACCATCTCCCGCGCCTTCTGTCGGCTCTCGGAGAGCACGTCCTCGGGAATCATCCGCACCGCGAGGGCCACGCCTAGGGGGACCAGGATGAGGTCGTCCAGGTAGCCGAGGACCGGTATGGGGTCCGGGATCAGGTCTATGGGGCTGAAGGCGTAGCCGACCACCAGAGCAGCGAACAGCTTGGCGTGGAGGGGCACCCGCGGATCCCTGTAGGCCAGGTACAGAGCGTAGGTCTCGGACTCTAGCCGCCCGGCCCACCGCTTCCACTCCTCCAGGTTCACCGCTACCACGACCTCTCCGACGATCCACGACGACACCCTTGCCCGCCGACAGACGGGTTGCTCACGACGAACCGGCCGAGCCGTGGTCGGCGGCCTCATAGACAGAGGCCGCGAACGCCTGCAGGTCCTCCCGGCATGCCACGAGCTCTCGCTCAACTTCCCCAAAGAGCGGCGCGCCGAAGCGGTCGCGGGCCCGGATCTTGCCCACCCATGCCTCCAGCTTGGAAAGATCCTCCTCGTTCTCTTCTAGCTCGGCAAAGGTGAGATTACCGGCACCACGCTCCTTGTCCAACTCGGCGTGGAAATCGCGGCAACGTCCCAAAACCTCCGCGTACTCGGCGTCGCGCGCCTCGTCGAAGATCTTCTCCACCTCCCCCCGATCGCCTACCGAAGCGCTTCGAAAAAGGTGTGCCGTGCCCCCAACCTCCCGGATCTCCCGCGCCGCGCCGCGCATCGTCCGCTCCCCACCGGGATCGTCTGGCAGAGCCGCCACCCCGTTCTGCAGGTAGACCGCCCCGGCAGCCTTGAGTTTTCTCCAAACGCTCGCCCGGTAACGGCTAGGCTCCGAAGGCAGCTTGTAGACCAGCACGAACCACCCCCTCTCGCCTCTTCTTTCACCATTCGTCATGCTATGAGTATAACAATCGTTATATTTCGAAGCGTAAGGCAAAGATACCCGGCGAGGGCGCGAGCCGGGCCCTCGCGCTTGCCCCCTTTCTCACGACGCGGACGTACTGGCCGCGGTCGTGCCGATAGGTGTGGGTTCTGAGGTGGAACTCCTCAACGCGGGTGAGCGTCACAGTGGTTCGCGTCCGACGTCCCGGAAAAACCTCGGCCCTGGGGATGGACTCCTGCCCTCGATGCCCGGCAATGGTTACCCCGAGGGGTACGCCGAGCGGCGCGTTGGATCGAGGTCGGCCAAAGCCAGCTCCGCCCGGACGTTGCCGACGTGCCCACCCACGCGTGCGCTCCTTGAACCGGTGTTCGGCGCCGAATCGGAAGAAGATACGGAAATATATGCCCGTAGAGCGTTGGTGATACGGGGCTCTGCTCGCCACACGACCGGGCTTAGCTCCGGTTGCGTGCTCGCCGAATGCGCGAGTTCGATAGGGGCTTTTTCGACGCACGTTCACCGTGCGCTTAGCGAGCAGCACCTTCGGGAGTGGCGTTCGCCGAACGCTCGCGGTGAGCCGTTCGCCCACATCGCCTGTACGATGCTTGTGAAAAGGCACCGGGCGTTATCCAGGCTGGCCGTGCCAGAGGGGCGCAAACGTTTCCCGGGAGGCCCGACAAACCCCGTTTCCCTTACCTCTTTACCCCCCACAAACTCCAATTCGTAGCCCTTTGAAGCCGCGGTGAAGGTCTCTTCCGTCGGCCCTTTACGAGGTCTCCACGAAGGTGTAGGCTCCACCGCAATCGCATTTGCTACAGGTTTTCCTTCGGGGTTTTCGCCACAAAAACCTTCCGAAACACCGGTTTTTTTGGGTCTTTCGCCACAAAAGACCCGGGAAGAGTAGGGTCCGCTTCCTGACCCGGCAGAATCTGCATAGGCTCGCGAGGTCGCCGGAGCGCGTCGCGTTCTCTGGCCCATGCCGCGTGACCACCCGGAGCTTCACCCTTCCGCGCCGTCCAAGGCTCCTGTCCCGGGGTCCACGCGAGGTCGAGGGGGTCGTTAGCTGCAGGAGAGGAGAACCTGGCGCGTCACCGGGTTATTGTCTGCCAATAATAAGGACCCAAGAAAGGAGGAAGAGGTGCATGGATCGATTGCCGGACGCGGAGCTGGCGTACGTGGAAGAGCAGAAGGTAACGGGGTACCTGCTCGCGTTCGGGCACCCGGACGGGCACGACAAAGCGGTGTACTTCGCGGGCTTCGGCTTCCGGCCCGGGGAGTGGAGGCTTCTGGCGGACGTCTTGCTCGAACACGCCACGATGGGCGAACTGGTCGAACGGGAGGAGACGCCGTTCGGCGTACAATACGCTGTAGAAGGCCCCTTG
>JADDPR010000453.1 GCA_016781775.1 Rubrobacter sp.
CCGAGTAGCTCATAGCTCCAGTCCAAGGCCCCGCGCAGCGTCCTCTGCCTCGGGGTGGCCGTCCGGCTGCCGTTGGTCAGGAGCCCGAGCGAGTCGTCGAGCTTCTTGGAGATCTGCTCGACGGTCAGAGACCCGATCCTGGCGGCCGCGAGCTCTATGCCCAGCGGTATGCCGTCGAGTTGCCAACAAACCTCCGCCACGGCGTCGGCGTTCTGCGAGGTCACGACGAAAGTGGGATTGCGGCACCGGGCCCGCTCCGCGAACAGCCGCGTCGACTCATGCCTCTCTAGCTCCTCTACCGTCACCTGACGCGAGGAATCGGGCAGAGAGAGCGTCGGCACCGGCCAGTTCGCCTCGCCGACGACACCCAGAGCTTCGCGGCTGGTGGCCAGCACCCACAAGCCCGGGCAAGCATCGAGGAGGGCATCCGCCAGGCGTGCGGCAGCGTCTATGAGGTGCTCGCAGTTATCTAGCACCAGAAGCATCTTCTTGCGGCCTACGGTTTCAACAATTGCATCGGTGAGCGAGCGGTCGGGCCGCTCGCTCACCCCTATCGCCGCCGCTACCTCCTGCGCGACAAGCTCTCCCTCCGAGAGTCCCGCCAGCTCCGCCAGCCAGACCCCGTCCGGGTAGATGCCCACGAGGTCCCTGCCTACCTCCAGCGCCAGCCGCGTCTTGCCCGAGCCTCCGGCTCCGGTGAGCGTCAGGAGGCGGGTCATGGCGAGCTCACGCTTGACCTCCACGAGTTCCCGCTCGCGTCCGACGAAGCTGCTACGAGCGGCAGGCAGGTTGTGTTTGCCGGCGCTTGCGAGCTCCTCCGGTGAGTGACCGGCGGCCGACGGTTGGGCAGTCGACGCACGCCCCGCCTTTATCTCTTCGTAGAGGCGGCGGCTCGCGGGATCGGGCTCGGCGGCAAGCTCACGAGCGAGGGCCTCTGCGAGTCGCTCGTACTGACCGAGGGCTTCTGATCGCCGTCCCGACAGGGCGTACAGGCGCATCAGGCCGACGTGCGCCTCCTCGCCCGTCGGCTCCTCTTCCACAGCCCTCCGCAGCGCCTCGATGGCGGGTCCGAACTCTCCGCGTTCCTCGTGGAGCCCGGAGAGTTCGACGAGCAGGGCGAGGTACGTCGTGCGCAGCCCCTGGCGGCGGTCCTCCGCCCACTCCTCGTAGCGGTCTTCCGGCAAGAGCTCACCGGCGTACAGATCCATCGCCGCCCGATAAGCCGCCGGAGCGCGGGCGCGCCTGGCCGCCGCCGCGGCCTCCTCGAAGGCCTCGACGTCGATCCACAAGCGCCCTTCTGGACACAAGACGAGGTGCTCCTGCCGAAGCAGCAGGCGTGAGGCACCTCCGGTCCTGCCGGTGGGTTCGAGGGTGCGGCGGGCATAATGGAGCGCGTGGTGCAAGTTGTTGGACGACGCTCTCGGATCGAGGTGAGGCCAGAGGCGGTCCATCACCTGTTCGCGATGGAGCCGGTGCCCCTGCGCCAGGGTGAGCATCTTGACCAGGCTGGCCGCCTTCCTGAGGCGCCACTCGTTATCCTGGATCGCGCGGGCTCCAACGGTAATACGGAAACCGCCGAGCAACCTGATGCGTACGGGCTCCGGTTCCCCTACCGTGGCGCCCTTCGAATCACCCGGAGGTTGAGTTGCCGATCCCTACCGGGCACGCTCACGGTCTTCTCCAGGGAGCATCGCTCCTCGTCTCCTCACGCTCTGCCTCGCTAACCCGAAACTACCTGTTTTTGAGATCATTCTGAGTATCATACTTATTGTATATACCAGACCCATCCCGCAAAAGAGCTAGATGCGCAAAAAACGACGATCGGGTCGGTTTGCAACGGCGCGGTCCTTCCAAGGTTCGGGTTCCTGGTGATTCACAAGAATTAAGGCGGCCAGAAGGAAGTTGGAGCACGACCCTATCTATTGCAGCGATGCTCCCTCTATGGCGGCCAGAGAACTCCCATTCCAAATTAGGTACACCTAGACCCCCCAGCTAAGAGACCGTCAAGAAGCGCCGCCTACGCTGATCCCAGTAGCAGCCCATAGGGGGCCGCGGGGAGAAGAGCGAGAGGAAGCCGCAGGTGAACGACGAGGCAACACGCTCGACGGAAAGCACGACGCCTTCGCGCATCCTGGTCGCCGACGACCACCCCCTACTTCGCAGCGCGATCAAGCACGTGCTGGGCCTCCAGCCCGACCTCGAGGTGGTCGGGGAAGCGGCCGACGGTCAAGAAGCCCTGGAGCTCTGCCGCCGCCTGCGGCCCGACCTCGTGCTGATGGACATGACGATGCCGAGGATGGACGGGCGCGAGGCCACACGCGCCATCAAAGAAGAACACCCCCAGACCATCGTCCTGATGCTGACCGCCTCCATAGACTCGAATCACATGGCGGAAGCGGTCGAGGCGGGGGCCGCAGGCTACGTCCTCAAGAGCGCGAACCTGCCCCAGATGATCGGCGCGGTCAGGGGGGCGCTGGCCGGCGAATCTCCCCTGGACCAGGGGATGGCCATGGAGCTGCTCCGGCGCGCGTTCGACGGGGCGCCGGGATGCGAGGAGGTACCCGCTACTGGCCCCGCCCCCCCCGCGAGTGGACCGGACGAACGCCTGCGCCATCCTTTGCTGGAGGGGCTGTCGCGGAGGGAGGTCGAGGTCCTCGGGCTGCTGGCGCAGGGACGAACCAACCAGGAGATCTCGAAAAAGCTCCTGGTGAGCGTGAGCACGGTCAAGAAGCACGTGCAGCACGTTATCCAGAAGCTGAGGGTCTCGGACCGCACCCAGGCCGCCGTGCGCGCGGTGGAACTCGGTCTGAGACCGGAAGAGTAGCGTGGGGCAGACGATGGCGATCCTTGGCGCAGATTTTTTCCTTCGACAATACCACTCGACGATGTGGGGCTGGGAACTCGACCCGCAAGAAATGGCCAGAAGGCCCATAAGGAATGGCCACAAGTCCCATACC
>JADDPR010000112.1 GCA_016781775.1 Rubrobacter sp.
CTAGACGAAGCCCGGGAGCCGGGTTCGTGCGATCATGACCTCTTCACCGGCACGAGAGGGGGAGCGAGGGCATGAACGGGGCGGAGAGCTTGGTCAGGACGTTGTCCGGGGCCGGGGTGGAAGTTTGTTTCGCCAACCCCGGTACCTCGGAGATGCATTTCGTCGCGGCTCTGGATCGGGTGGGTGGCGTGCGCTGCGTTCTCGGTTTGTTCGAGGGCGTGGCAACCGGAGCGGCAGACGGGTACGCGCGCATGGCGGACAAGCCGGCCTCTACCCTGTTGCACCTCGGTCCCGGTCTCGCCAACGGGCTGGCAAACCTACACAACGCGCGGCGCGCGAGAAGCCCCGTGGTCAACATCGTCGGCGACCACGCAACCTACCACAAAGAGTTCGACGCGCCGCTCACCTCCGACGTCGAGGGCGTAGCACGGCCCTTCTCGGACTGGGTCCTGACCTCGAGGGACGGCCGCTCGGTCGCGCGCGACGGCGCGGCGGCGATAGCCGCGGCGATGGCCCCGCCGGGACGGGTAGCGACCCTGATACTGCCCGCCGACGCCTCCTGGGATGCCGCCGACGGCCCGGCACCGCTGCCGCCCGTGGAGACCCGCGCCGAGGTGGCACCCGAGGCGATCGCCGAGGCCACACGGGCCCTGCGCTCCGGTAAGAGCACGGTCCTATTTCTGGGCGGTCCCGCCCTGCGCGAACCGGGCCTGACACTGGCGGGACGCATCTCCGCCAAGACCGGAGCAAGGCTTATAGCGCAGACGCACAACGCCCGGGTAGAGCGCGGGGCCGGCAGGGTCCCCGTCGGCTTCCTCCCCTACCCGGTCGACGCGGCCCTCAAGACCCTGGCCGGCACGGACCATCTGCTCCTCACCGGTGCCAAAGCCCCCGTCGCCTTCTTCGCCTACCCCGACAAGCCGAGCGCGCTGAGCCCACCAGAGTGCGAGATCCACACCCTCGCCGCCCCCGAAGAAGACGTCGTTCGGGCGCTGGAAGCGCTCGCTGACGAGCTCGACGCGCGGGAGACCGCGCCGGTGCAACAGCCGGACATAGCCTCCCCTCCCGGCGGCACGGTCTCACCAGACGCAGCCGCCCTGGCACTAGCAGCGTCGTTGCCGGAGAACGCAATCGTCGTCGAAGAGGCGCTCACCGGCGCTCCAGCGTTCATGTCGCGGACGCGGGGCGCCACCCCTCACGACTACCTCCAGATCACCGGCGGCGCCATAGGGATCGGACCACCACTCGCCACCGGCGCGGCCGTCGCCCGTCCGGACCGCAAGGTAGTCTGCCTGCAGGCCGACGGAAGCGCGATGTACACGGTGCAGGCCCTGTGGACCCAGGCCCGCGAAAGCCTCGACGTCACCACCGTCGTTCTGAACAACCGCTCCTATGCCATCCTCAAGGCGGAGCTGGCGAACGTGGGAGCCAACAATGCCGGGCGCACGGCCCACGCCATGATGGAGCTCGACCGTCCGGCGCTCGACTGGGTCTCCCTCGCCCGCGGCATGGGCGTCGAGGCAGGCCGCGCCGCCACGATGGAGGAGTTCGACCGCCAGCTCGACGCCGGTCTGCGCTCCGAGGGCCCGTACCTCATCGACCTCGTGCTGTAGCGGCCGGCCCGCCACGCCGTCGCGCGCAACCGCGTAGTTCGCGTCGCACTCGACGAGGCGACCGCCGAGCTGCATGTGGAAGTCGGCGACGACGGCCGTGGCATCGCAGAAGACCACGGCACGGGCGTCGCCCTCTCCTCAATGCGCGAGCGCAGCCGAGCTGGGTGGATGGTGCGGGTCAGAGAGCCCCCGTCCTCCGGCAAATAGGCCCGGCATGGCGAGCGGTACGACGTCCTGGCACGATGCGCGCAAGGTACCGTCCGCCCGACGAACCGAGCCACCTCTAAGCGCGAAGAGATGCGGACGGGGTTTGTGCGCAAGCTACTATGGATACAATGGCCTCCACGGACAACCGAAAGGAAAGGGGGCGGATCGTGCCCGTCGCTTCTGTCACCGAGATCAGCGCCACCTCTGCCGAGAGCTTCGAGGAAGCAACATTGGAAGGCCTTGCCCGGGCCGAGCAAACGCTTCGTGGCATCGAGGGAGCCTGGGTCAAGGACATGAACGTCCTGATCGACAACGGCAACATCGTCGGCTACAAGGTCAACCTGCTCATCACCTACGTCCTGGAGGACCCGCAAAGCCAGTAACCCTCGGAGGCCACAAGCCGAACTCTACCGTCCTGTCCTGGGCCGGCGGATCAGCGGATGAAGCGCTCGACGTAGTCGGCGCCGAGCCCGACCGCCTCGTAGTGCTTGCGCGCGGCCTCGAGCTTGGAGAACACGTCCTCGACGCCGACCGCGTTGCCGTCGGGGTCTACGTAGATGTAGGCGCCGGTGACGTGGAACAGGGTGACCATCCCATCCACCCCGTCTGGGACCTCGAGGGTGTGGATGTCCCCGGGCGGCTCGAACGAGTAGCCGCCCTCCTCGGCCCACCACTCGTGCTCCAGGTAGTGCCAGCGCCCCTTCAGCGTGACGGCGTGGACCGGACCGGCGTGGCGGTGGCGCGACAGGATGCCGGACTTGCGCACCCGCAGGAGGTTGACGAAGTACCCTTGGCTCACCGACAACAGCAACGGCCGGAAGCTGACGTCCTCGGCTTGGGGAACCCACAGGCGCTCGTCTGAGTCGAGGTCCAGAACCTTGGGGACCACCAGGTCGTCGAGCTTCCCGTAAGGCTGCTCGCCACGGTACGGGACCGCCTCCCCGGACTGGGACCGCTTGGACTCGGCATTAGTACTCATCCGCTCCTCCTTTCTCCTCGAACATCCCCCGCTTTGCTGCATTCTTACCCACTGATCCCCAAACGACCAGGACCGGGACCCACGGAGTCATTCGACCCTCTTTCGCTCCCCGACCCTGCGTCCTTGCGCCCCTCCGCCTGGAGCCTGCCCTTCGTAC
>JADDPR010000009.1 GCA_016781775.1 Rubrobacter sp.
TAAGCATGTTCCGCCGCTCCCTGCTCGGGATCGTAGAGCAGACGGGCCTGGAGTTGGTGGAAGGCGTGGACGAAAACGGCTACCTCTCCTCCGGCCTCGCCCGCGACGCCACGGGCCGGGCTTACCCCATAAAGGACGGCTACCTGGACCTGCTCGGCCGCAAGACCGGCGCGGGCAACGTCGCCAACCTGACCAACTTCCTCCCCGGCGCGGGCCGCGGCTACGAGCCGCTCTGGCGCCGACGCTCCCTCTCGCTCCTCACCGGCGGAGAGTTCTCGAACGAGCGGGAGCTCGACAAGATACGGGACCTCGTCCGGGTGGAACGCGGCGGCCTCTACCTCGACCTCGGCTGCTCCGCCGGCCTCTACTCCAGGGGCCTCGCGGGTTCTCTGGGCGACGGGGGCGACGTCGTCGGCATAGACATCTCGCCCTCCATGCTGAAGGAGGCCGCCCGCCACACCCGGTCTCTTCGTCCGGACGCCATACCCTCCCTAGCCCGGGCCGATGCCGAGAGGCTGCCCTTCGCGGACGGCTCGTTCGCCGGCGCGGTCTGCGGCGGCTCGCTCAACGAGTTCGGGGATCCGGCACGCGTTTTGAGGGAGACGCGCCGGATGCTCGCGCCCGGCGGGCGGCTGGCGATCATGGGCCTACTCCGCGCCACGACCCCGCGCGGCCGGCGCCTCCAACGCCTCCTCTCGACGGGCGGCCTCCGCTTCTTCGAGCCGGCGCAGGTAACGAGCCTCCTCGACCACGCGGGCTTCGACCCCGACCCGCTCGAGGTCCACAGCGTCGTCTTCTTCGCCGGGGCCACCCGCCGCTAGCCCGGCGGGCTGGGCTTGCCCGATACGCCCGCGGCCGATAGGGTCGTAGCGGTGGGCGGTGTCGGCGGTTAGGGGAGGAGAGCCATGGATCGTGGGTCCGACGGATGGATCACGAATCGCTGGGGTCCGACGGCCCCGGAGTCTCGCGTGCTACTGGACGGGCCGAAGGGCTCGGGGGCGGAGACCTTCAGGCTCGCCGTGCTGGAGCTGATCGCCCGGCGCAGGCTGGCCGTCGCCGGGGAATCCGACCTTCCGGACGGGAAGACCCCGACCGGCTTCCTGATCCCCGGCGCCGAGACGCGTCCGACGGGCCATCGCCCGCTCGACGCCATCCAGGAGCTCTTCGGGAAAGCCCGCGCCCGGACCTCCGGGGTCAGCGTGAAGAGGCTCGCCAGGGCGACGCGCAAACGCTACGGCTCCTTCGACGGCTACGCAAAGACCGAGGTGCTTCCTGCTCTGGAGCGGCGGGGGCTGTACGAGCGCCGGGGGAGGAGGCTGCTCTGGATTCTCCCGGTAACGCGCTGGGAGCTCACGCGCTCCGGCGAAGCGGCCCGGACGCAACTGGAGCAGAACCGCAAGCTCGGCGAGGAGCACTTCCGGGAGTGGGTAAACCGCGACCCGGAACGTGCCTACCGATTCCTCGGCCTCGCGGGCTCCTCCTTGCTGCTCATGGAAGCGCTGCACCCCGAGCTAATGGAGATGCAAGACCTCGAAGACGAGCATAGAGTCGGAAACGCATACCCGGTGGTCGTCCCGGTCCCGTCCGGAGACCTCGACGCGCTCCCCGACCTTGCAGGCGCCCTCTCCGCCCAGGACTCGTGGTCCGAAGGCGGTTCGGGCGACGGCGGCGGTTCGACCGGCAGCGGATGGTTCGACGGCGGAAGCGGAGGGTGGTTCGACGGCGGCGGAGGCGGGTTCGATGGTGGCGGGGGCGGCTTCGACGGCGGGGGCGGTGGCGGCTTTTAAGCCCCGTCCCCCACGGTACCGGAGGTCGACAATACACGGTCGTCGAGCTCGTTTACTCGGATAACTGTCACCGAGCAGTCGAAGTCAGGCTCTTCCCGAGCGTGAATCAACGATCCACGCTACCCCCTCCCGCGCCGGCGCGTGTAATCGAGCGCGTATCGCAGGGGTGCCCCGAGGTGGGCATCTACGGTGTCCGTCGCGACAAGGACTTGAAGTCCCGAGGAAAGCATGCAGCGAGGTTTCGCGCTCGGTGTATCTCAGACCCGTTCGAGCGGTCGGTGGGGTTCCGACGGTAGCTCGACGTGGATTGAGTCGCCGGGTCTTACCTCCCCGTCGGCCAGGACGACAGGCATAACGCCGGCTCTACGAACAAGGCCGCCGTGCTCGTCGCGCCCCAGCACCGCCGCCATCAGGCCGGGTTGGAAGCCGTCGAGTTGCTTGCACGGATTGCGCAAACCGGTCACCTCGACCATGGCCGTATCGCCCAGGCGCAGCAGGGCGTCGGTAGGGAGGCCGAGCAGGTCGACGCCGCGCGTGGTGATATTCTCGCCCATCTGCCCGGCGGACACGTCGAAGCCCCGGGCCCCGAGCTCGTCGTGCAGCTCGGCGTGTATGAGGTGCACCTGGCGCAGGTTGGGCTGGGTGGGGTCGGCGGCGACTCGAGATCGGTGCTTGACCGTCTCGCCCAGGTGCACGTCGCCCTCGACACCCAGCCCGCTTAGAAGCCGAATGCTGCCTTGTTTGAACTTGCCGAAAACGTGCTCCGCGCTGCGGCTCACCGCAGTCACCAACCCGCACATAGGCTCGCATTTCCTTCCCTGTCGAATGGCACGAAGTTGCCCAACGCATGGACAGACCTTAGCGTAGCAAGGAATTCTTTCTCGGTAAGTAGAACCACATTCGGCCAGACTGGCTCCATTAATACGCTGGGTATTTTCGGGCCAGGTCTGCCCGCAGCAACCTGGCCATTACCTCCCCAGCGTAGTCGTGCAACTACATCAACAGTAAGGACGACGTTTTCTAGAGGTTCACGACCTCCAAAGCGAGCGAGCGCCGGACGACCGAGAACGCCGAGCGGGTCTTTGGCGATGCTGCGTTTTGTCTGTCTATGTGACAGCGTGTAATCAGGGAGACTCCGAGCAGCGGTTTTCGG
>JADDPR010000413.1 GCA_016781775.1 Rubrobacter sp.
GCCTTCGACGAGGCGACCCTGTACCGCTACGGCCACGCCTTCGAGGGGACGTTCTCCGGGGGGCAGGGCGGGTAGGGTGAGCCATGAGCGCAGTAGCAGGAAGGTGCGGGCTCCGTCCTCTCGCGAGGGGGCGACGAGGCCCGCTTCAACCGGTCCGGGATCCGAGTCCTCCGCACGCCGTGGTGGACCGTCATCCGCTGCTCCGTGGAGTACGTCTACGATCGGCGGAAGCGCCGGGTGGGCGTGCTTGGAACGGGGCGAGCGGCTCCTGCGGGGAGGGGCGCCCCGGGGGGATGCGGGTAGGTGAAGACCCGATGGCTGCCTTTCGCAACGTACCAGACGAAGGCCCGGCTGAGGCTTCTCTGCTTCTCCCACGCCGGGGGCAACGCGCGCGTATTCCGTCGTTGGGGCGAAGCGATTCCCGGAGAGGTGGAGGTATGCCCCGTCGAGCTACCCGGTCGCGGCACACGGTTGGGCGAAGGCTTGGTTTCGAGCATGCCGTTGCTTGTGGAAACAATGGCGGCGGAGATCGAGCCGTTGCTTGACTTACCCTTCGCCATCTTCGGCCACAGCATGGGCGGCCTCGTCGGCTTCGAGCTCGCACGGACGCTGCGGCGCGTGTACGGCCGGGAGCCAGCGGCGCTCCTGGTCGCGGCGCAGAACGCGCCGTCGGTACCGCTGGAACGCCCCACCGCCCAGCGATGCACGGACGGGGAGTTGAGCGACGCCCTCTACCGTTCCGGCGGGATGTCCGAAAAGGCGTTGGCGAACGCCAGGTTCATGCGCGTGTTCCTACCGGTACTGCGGGCGGATTACACGATGGTCGACACCTACGTCTACACACGCGAAAGACCCTTACGGTGCCCTATCCACCTCTACACCGGGACGGAGGACACGCTGGTGAGCGGACGCGGACAGGCGGAATGGCGCCGGGAAACGTCCGGTGACTTCGTAATCCACCGCTTCCCCGGGGGCCATTTCTTTCTGCGGGAGGCCCAAGGCCCATTTCTAGCCTCGATCTTTGTCCTGCTTCGCGAGCTTGCTTGGGCCAAAGCCTCTCCCGGCTAGCAGCCACCCGTAACGGCCGACTTTGAGAGCATCGCCGTACGAGGGGTAACCACAAAGGGCTGCTCGCCGCGCGATCGTCCGGCGGGAGGTTTCAGACCCGGAGGTTCGCCTCCAGAGGTTGGGGTTTGGCCCCGGTCAGGCCGGAAAAGGTCTCCAGGGAGTCCACTATCTCCTCGGCGCGGATACCCCTCGTTATGAAGACTATGCGCGACCGGCGGTCCTCGTCGGGCCACTCCTCAAGGTGGTCCGGGGGGTGGATGACGTGCTGAACGCCGTTGAGCAGCACGGGACCCGACCCTCCGACGTCGAGGAGCCCCTTGACCCGCAGCACGTCCTCACCCCGGGCGTGCAGCAGCATGCTGAACCAGGTCCCGAAGGCCGTCCAGTCGACGGGCCCGTCGAAGGTCAGCGAGGTGGAGTGGGTCTGTGAGACATGCTGGCCGTCGCCCAACTCGATGGGGTCGAACGGGCGGAGCCCAGATGGAGACGGGTCCACCGCGCCGTCGCCGAAGAGCTCGTCCGGATCCACGGCACCGAACGGCGCCTCCAGGATCCGGGCCGAAGGGTTGATGCCGCTTATCCTGGCGTGCAGGGCGTCAATGGGGCTGGCCTCCGACACGTCCGTCTTCGTCAGAACGACCACGTCGGCCGCCGCGATCTGCTTCGTGGACTCCGGGTTGCGGTCCAGGTGCAGCCTCCCATTGACGGCGTCGACCGTGCAGATCACGCGGTCCACCCGGTAGTGGTGCTGCAAGACGGGGTGCGAGAAGACGGTGAAGAGGATAGGGGCGGGGTCCGCCAGGCCGGTCGTCTCCACGACGATCCTCTTGAGCGGCGGGATCTCGCCCCGACCCTCCTCGTCGAGCAACCCGAGTAGGGCCTCGACGAGGTCGTCGCGCGTCGTGCAGCATACGCAGCCGTGACCCAGGAGCACGGTCTTCTCTTCGGCGCGCCTGAGGAGGTGGTGATCGAGGCCAACCTTACCGAACTCGTTGACGAGCACGGCGGTGTCGCTCATCGCCGAGTCGAGCAGGACCCGCGATAGCAGCGTGGTCTTTCCGCTCCCCAGAAAACCCGTGACCACGGTCACGGGGCGCTTTGCAGGCTTACCGGGCGAGGGCACCGTCGAGCATCCGTTCCCTCAGGGCGGGGTCGAGCGGGTCGAGCGGGCGGCCGAGGATCCTCTCCGCCGCGGGCCACAACGACCCAAGATCCTGCACTATCTCCGTGTTCCCCTTGCCGTCGCTCAACAGGTACTTGCTACCGGCCCAATCTTTTACCCGGAGTCCGTAGTAGCCGAGCACCTCGTTCGTCACCGCCGCCCTGTGCGCCCGATCCCGGCGCCGGTCGCGCTGGTACTCGGTCGGGTCCACACCCGGACCGGCCGCGCGCGCCCGATCCTCGACGTAACGGTCCGTCCAGTGAGCCTGCGCCACGAAGTCCTGTCCACAAAGTACGCACACTTTCCTCTCACCTTTCCGGAAAGGCTTCCGCCGAGAAGCCAAACTCGTAGATCGCACCGCGCGCAGAGTCTACAACACCCCCCGAGCCAGGCGCGCCAAATCGGCTACCGGCGGGAGGGCGCCTTCCTCTTCTGCCGGTCCGGCTCGTCGTCGGGGCCGTACAGGAGGGCGGGACGTCTCATGTCCCGCCCAAAACGCTATCGTGTCTGTCGGCCTCGTGGCCGCGTCTTTAGGTGCCGGTGGTGCCTAAACTAGAGCTCTCCCCGCCCTGGGTCTGCAGCTCACCGGAGGCCTGCTGGCCATTGGAGGATGGACCGCCGGCCGGGGTCTCGATCCCGTACATGTTCACGCCCGGGTCGTGGTTGGGCTCCGACCTCGGGTAGCGCCGGACGAAGTCGTCGGAGATCTCCTCCATCGTCGCCCACTTCACGCCGTCGTGGCCGTTGATGTACTCGATGAGCCGTTCGAGCATCAGGAGGACCTGCGGGCGGCCGGCGACGTCCGGGTGGATCGTAAGGGCGTAGACGGCGTAGTCCATCTCGCGCATGACCCAGTCGAACTCGTCCCTCCACAGCTGCTCGATGTCTCTAGGGTTGACGAAGCCGTGGGAGTTCGGTGAGCCCTTGATGAACATCATCGGGGGCAGGTCGTCGAGGTACCAGTTTCCGCCGATCTTTACCAAATCCGTCTCCTCGCCGCGCACCAGGGGCTTCATCCACTCGGAGGCCTGCTTGGAGTAGTCGATCTTGGTCCAGGTGTCGCCGACCCGGGCGTAGTAGGGTGTGAAGTCCCTGTGCTGCAGGGAGTGGTCGTACTTGTAGCCGAGCTCGAGAAGCAGCTCGTTCGTCGTGTTGGAGGGCTCCCACCACGGCGCCACGTTCCCGACCGGCCTCTTGCCGGCCACCTTCTCGATCAGCTCGCCAGCTCTCTCGAGGACGTCCCTCTCTTGCTGCGGGGTCATCGCGACCGGGTTTTCGTGGGAGTAGCCGTGGCTGCCGATCTCGTGCCCCGCGTCCACGACCATCTTTGTCTGATTCGGGAAGGTCTCGATGGAGTGGCCGGGGATGAACCAAGTCGTCCGGAGGTCGTACTTCTCGAAGAGCTTCAAGAGCCTGGGTGTGCCGACCTCACCGGCGAACAGGCCCCGCGAGATGTCGTCCGGCGAGTCCTCCCCCCCGTATGACCCCAGCCATCCGGCCACGGCGTCGATGTCGATGCCGATGGAGCAGAAGATCTCTTTCTGAGCCATCTTTCTCCTTTCTTTCCCCTCTTACCTGCCGCGCAGCATCTTACAAGATGTGCGCACAATTGCGCAAAATTTTCGTGCCACTTCGCACAAGGCCTGGGGTTTGAACGGCCTTCCGGCGCTCGGTTAACATGAAAATTCGGGTGGCAAAGCAGCAAGGAGGACACAAGATGACCCTTCCCCATATAGCGGTGCTCTCGTTGGGCGGTACGATCTCCTCGACGAGGTCGGGGAGCGGCCCTGGGGTAACTCCGACGTTGACCGGCGAGATGCTGGTCGAGTCCGTCCCCGAGATCGCGGAGGTCGCCGAGGTCTCGGCCGCGGCCTTCCGCCAGCTCCCCTCGCCGGAGATCACCATCGACGACCTCGTAGAGCTGGCAGCGGAGATCTCGCACCGCGTCGACGAGGGCGCTGCGGGCGTCGTCGTCACCCAGGGGACGGATACCATCGAAGAGTCCTCCTTCGTCCTCGACCTCCTCCTCGACCTCGATGCCCCCGTGGTGGTGACCGGCGCGATGCGCAACCCCACCCTCCCGGGCGCCGACGGCCCGGCGAACCTGCTGGCATCCGTGCAGGTCGCGGCGAGCGAGGCTGCCCGGGGCCTCGGTGCCGTCGTGGTTCTCAACGACGAGATACACGCCGCCCGCTACGTGCGAAAGACCCACACCCAGAGCACCGCGACCTTCAAGTCGCCGCCCGTGGGCCCTCTGGGCTGGGTCTCAGAGGGGACGCCGCGAGTCGCGGTGCGCCTGGTCGAACGCCACCACGTGGACCTTCCGGCGGGCTCGCAAGACCAACCGGTGGCCCTCCTCGCCGGGGCTCTGGGCGACGACGGACGCCTCTTCCCGGCGGTCAAAGAGCTCGGCTACACCGGGCTCGTGGTCGAGGCCACCGGCGGGGGCCACATGCCCTCGGCCACGGTGGGGCCCCTGGCCGACCTCGCGGGGGAGATCCCGGTGGTCCTCGCTTCGCGCACCGGCAGCGGCGAGGTACTGCGGCGCACGTACGGCTTCCCCGGCTCCGAGACCGACCTTCTCTCGCGCGGCCTGATTGCCGCAGGCCCGCTCGACGGCCGAAAGGCTCGCCTCCTCCTCTCGCTCCTCCTCAGGTCCGGGGCGAAAAAGGACGAGATCTCCAGAACGTTCGACCGCTGGCTCCGGTAGCGTCCGCGTCCTATCGGGGCCTTATTCCAACTCGACCACGCGCCAATCTCTTCCACCCCTTGAACCGCTGTGGGCCCCATATGCCGGCGCGCTGCGGCCAGGGAGACGACGGTTCGTTAGACTGCGCCGGAGCACGACGGGTCACTCTACGGCATGGAGAAGGAGGCGCGCATGACGGTGAAAGAGGGCTGGCGGGGGAGGTTCTTTGAGGACTTCGAGATCGGGGACATCTACGAACACCCCCTGGGACGTACCGTGACGACCACGGACAACGCCTGGTTTACCCTCCTCACGCAGAACACCGCCGCCGTGCACTTCGACCACCACTACGCCGCCCAGACCGAGTTCGGGCGTCCGTTGGTCGACTCGACCTTCACCGTGGCGCTCGTCACCGGCCAGAGCGTCACGGACGTCTCGCAGAACGTAATAGCGAACTTGGGATGGGACGAAATCCGTCTACCCGCCCCCGTCTTTGAGGGCGACACGATCTACTCACAGTCCGAGGTCCTCGAAAAGCGCGAATCGAAGAGTCGCCCAAACGTCGGCATCGTCACCGTAAAGACCTCTGGCTACAATCAGGACGGTGTCGTCGTCATCACCTTCAAACGGACGATCATGGTCTACAAGAAGGGCTACGCTCCCAGCATCACCCGACTCACCCCGGGGGAGAACGCCTGAGCGCGGGTACCAGGGCACCTTCCGAATCCCTCCTCTACCTGCTGTCATTCGCGCAGATGCGTTGACAATTGTGCTTACAATATTATTGAATGTTCCGGATGGAATTGGGGCATTTCCAGAGTGAGGAGGCGCAGGTGCAGAGAACGGTGGATCTCTCGTTGGTGATGACGGACAACATGCCGGCTCACAAGCTCTTCCAGAGTCCGGTGATCTTGCCGGCGCTCTCGCACGAGCAGACGAAGAGCTTCGGACTCGGGGTCCCGGAGGATCGGATGACCTTCGCGACGAACTACCTCGGCATGCTCGACCACGTGGGGACGCACGTCGACGCCCTCTACCACACCAACCCCGACGGGGCTTCGGTGGACGAGATGCCGCTGGAGATGTTCTTCGGGAAGGCCGTCTGTTTCGACCTCACGCACATCCCCGACCTCGGCGAGATCGGGGTGGAGGACCTCGAGGCCGCCGAGGAGAAGTCGGGCGTCCGGGTGGACGGCCACATCGTTCTCTTGAACACCGGCCTCCACAAGCGCCATTACCCGAACCCTGAGGTGGTCAGGAGCAACCCCGGCCTGACCGCGGAGGCCACCCACTGGCTCGCCGACCGCGGCTCGAAGGCCCACGGGGTCGAGGGTCCCTCGACGGACGTCCCGAGCAACGACCTCTTCCCGAGCCACCGAGTCTGCCGGGACCGCGGGATCTTCCACTGGGAGTGGCTCGTGAACCTCGAGGAGCTCGTCGGCAAGCGCGAGTTTGTGTTCTACGGCGCTCCCCTGCTCGTCAAGGGAGGCAGCGGATCGCCGGTGCGGGCCTTCGCCATCGTGGAAGAGTAGGCGCAGGCCGGGGGAAGGAGGGGAGGGCTTTCGATGGACGGCATCGCCTACGAAACCGCCCTGGAGCTGCGCTCGGCCATCGCGGGCAAGGAGCTCTCCGCCGTGGAGGTCGTTGGTGAAGCCATCGAACGTATGGAGGCCCTGGAGCCGACGTTGAACGCCTTCGTCACGCCGACCCCGGAGATGGCGCTTGAGGCCGCCAGGGAAGCGGACGAAAAGCTCGCCCGAGGGGAGGAACCGGGGCCGTTGCACGGGCTCCCCATCTCGGTGAAGGACCTGATCAACGTCGGCGGCGTCAGGACCACGTTCGGCTCGCGGCTCATGGCAGAGAACGTCGCAGGGGCCGATGCCCCCTCGGTCGAGCGGGTGCGGGCCGCGGGCGCCTGCGTCGTCGGCAAGACGACCACCACGGAGTTCGGTTGCAAGGGAGGAGGCGGAGACAGTCCGCTGACCGGCGTCACCCGCAATGCCTGGGATACCATGAAGACCACCGGGGGCTCCAGCGCGGGCGCGGCCACGTCAGTCGCGGGCGGGGTTACTCCCCTCGCCCTCGGAACCGACGGCGGGGGCTCCATCCGCATCCCGGCCTCCTTCTGCGGCGTCTTCGGGATGAAGGCCCACTTCGGGCGGGTCCCCGTGTTCCCGACGAGCGCCACCCCCACCCTCGCTCATGTCGCCCCGATGGCCCGCACCGTTCGGGACTCGGCCCTGCTCTTGGGCGTGGTCTCCGGCTTCGACCCGCGCGACCCCGCGAGCGTCGCGGCGCCCGTCCCAGACTTCCTCGCCGCCTGCGATGCCCCGGTCGAGGGAATGCGTATCGCTTGGAGTCCCACCCTCGGCTACGCCAGCCCCAGCCGCGAGGTCCGCGAGATCACGGAGGGTGCAGTGCGGGCCTTCGAGGCCCTAGGATGTTCGGTCGAGCTCGTCGAGGAGGTCATGGACGACCCGGCGGGACTGTGGAAGGCCGAGTTCTTCGCGAGCGCGGGCACGAGGCTCAAGGACGCGCTGCGCGACTCGTGCGACCTCCTCGACCCCGCGGTGGCGGAGGTTCTCGAAGGTGCGTTAGAACAGACGATAGAC
This sequence comes from Rubrobacter sp., assembly GCA_016781775.1. GTDB lineage: Bacteria > Actinomycetota > Rubrobacteria > Rubrobacterales > Rubrobacteraceae > Rubrobacter_F. Next base: position 7,532 of record JADDPR010000413.1, read on the forward strand.
GACTACTACTCGAAGGTCTTCGCGAGGTACGAGCTCCGGGAGAGGGTGCGCCGGTTCTTCGAGGGGTACGACCTGCTGCTCACCCCTACCCTGCCGGTGGCACCGTTCGGGGCGGGGCAGAACGTCCCGGAAGAGCTGCCGGACCGGAGCATAGTGGATTGGGTCTACTACACCTATCCCTTCAACCTGACCGGCAACCCGGCGGCCTCAATCCCATGCGGCTTCACCTCCGAGGGGCTGCCGGTTGGGCTACAACTCGTGACCGGCGGCCACCGCGAGACCGACTTGCTGTGTGCGGCGGCGGCCTTCGAGGCCGCGCGTCCCTGGGCGCACCTGAAGCCGAGCCTCCCCGTGTGAAACCGACGCAGGGCGGGGCACGTCGACGACAAAGACCGCACGAATTGGAGAGGAGCCTGGATGGCAACACGGCAATTGACCGTCGACCGGGAGAGAAGCACGGAGAGGATCGGTCGCGACGTCGAAACGCTGTCCGGGCCACGTTACACGAGTTCCGACGAGGCGATCCGACGCTACGCCTACACCCCAGAGTACCGCAACACCCTGGACTACTTTATCCGCGAGCTGGAGTCTTTGGGCTTCGAGCGCTACGAGGACCCGGTCGGGACGCTCGTCGCCCGCAACCGCCCGCGGGGCGAGCCCGTCTTCGGCGTCGGCTCCCACTGCGACTCCAACCGGAACGGCGGCCGCTACGATGGTACTTTGGGCGTTGTCGCGGCACTCGAGATCTGCCGGCTGAACGAGGAGCTCGGGCTCGGGCTGCCACTGCAGCTCGTCTCGTTTCTGGAAGAAGAAGGCTCGGGCTTCGGACAGATGCTGCTGGGCAGCAGGATCATGGCCGGGAGGGTGACCGAGGAGGAGCTGCGGGAGGGTTTTAGGGCGGTGGACGACGGGCGCTCCTTCTGGGAGCACGCCGAGGAGGCCGGCTACGACCCCGGGCGCTGGCAGGAGTCCGCACGCGTCCTCGACGACTTGTACGGCTGGATCGAACTGCACATCGAGCAAGCCCGAGTCCTCCAGGACACGCAGAAACGCATCGGCGTCGTGGACGCCATAGCTGGCTACGTCCATTCCGACGTGACGGTCCACGGCCGCTCCGACCACGCCGGCGCCACCCCGATGGGCCTCCGCCTCGACGCGGGCCTCGTCGCCGCCGAGTGCATGCTCAAGCTCGAGCGCCTCGCGAAAGCGGCAGGAGAAGGCACAGTCGGCACCGTCGGCGAGCTCGCGCTCACGCCCAACCTCATCAACGCCGTCCCGGGCACGGCGCGCTTCTCGCTCGACGTCCGCGGCCCAAACGAGGAGGCCTTCCGCCGCGTCACCCGAAACCTCGCCGCGTTCGCCGAGGAAGCGGCACGGCGCCGGGGTATGACCGCCGAGTATCGGGAGCGCCAGGCCCTCTCGCCGGTCGCACTAAGCGGCGGCATAGTAGGGGCGCTGCAGGCCGCGGCGGAGGGGAGCGGGGAGCCCTTCGTGAGGATGCATTCGGGGGCGGCGCACGACACGATGAGCATCGCGGGCCGGGTCCCGAGCGCGATGGTCTTCGTGCCGTGCAGGGACGGTATCAGCCACTCGCCGGAAGAGGAGGCGGACCCGGCGGACGCGGCGCTCGGCGCGGAGATCATGCTGAACGCGATCAACACGCTCTCCGCTGGTACGAGGTAAGAGCGGAACATCGAGCTTAACGCGTATCGTTGTACAAGAAAGCCTCTCCGCGGAGAGGCGGAGAGGAGCAGGATGTCCATACTCATAAAGGGCGGCCGCATCGTGACGGCGGGCGACGACTACGTGGGGGATGTCTTCGTCGAGGGCGAAACGGTCTCTCTCATCGGCCAATCGCTCGACATGGAGGCCGACAAGGTCATCGATGCGAGTGGCAAGTACGTGATACCGGGGGCCATCGACCCACACACGCACATGGAGATGCCGTTCGGCGGCACGGTCTCCTGCGACGACTTCACCTCGGGCACGATCTCCGCTGCCTTCGGGGGGACGACGAGCCTGGTGGACTTCTGCCTGCAAACGCCGGGCCAGAGCCTCCCCGAGGCGCTCGCGACGTGGCACGAGAAGATCGAGCGTAAGAAGCCCGTGATCGACGTGGGCTTCCACCTCGCGGTCACCGACCTCACGGAAGGCGGCAACCTCGAGGATCTCGCCCGGATGCCTGAAGAGGGCGTGACGAGCTACAAGCTGTTCATGGCCTACAAAGGCGCCATAATGGTCGACGACGAGACGCTCTTCAAGACGATGCGGGTTGCTGCGGAGACGGGCTCCCTGGTGATGGTGCACGCGGAGAACGGCGACGCCATAGACGTGCTGGTCAAAGCGGCACTTGCCGAGGGTAAGACCGAGCCGAAGTGGCACGCCGCTACGAGGCCGCCGTTGACAGAGGGCGAGGCGACGAACCGGGCCATACAGCTCGCCCGCGTGGCCGGGGCGCCGCTCTACGTGGTTCACGTCTCGTGCAAAGAATCGATCGAGCCCATAGCACGGGCCCGCACGGACGACTGGCAGGCGTGGGGCGAGACCTGCACCCAGTACCTTTTCATAGACGAGACGGCCCTCGACCAGCCTGACTTCGAGGGGGCCAAGTACGTCTACACCCCTCCGCCGCGGCCGAGAGAGAACCAGGAGCACCTCTGGCACGCCCTCTCGACCGACGTGCTCTCGGTCGTCTCGACTGACCACTGCCCGTTCAACTGGGACGGCCAGAAGACGCTCGGTACAGACGACTTCTCCAAGATCCCCAACGGGGGCCCGGGGATCGAGAACCGCCTCCACATGCTCCACCACTTCGGCGTGCGCGAGGGGCGTATCTCGATGAACCGCCTCGTGGAGCTCGTCTCGACCAACCCGGCGAGGTTCTTCGGGATGTACCCGAAGAAGGGCACCATCGCGGTCGGTAGCGACGCCGACATCGTCGTCTTCGACCCCGAGAAGCGGCACATCATCTCTGCCCGCACGCACCACTCCAACGTGGACTACAACCTGTACGAGGGCACTGAGGTCAGGGGCGCCCCCGACGCCGTCCTCGTTCGCGGCAAGGTTATAGTCGAGGACGACAATCTCGTCGGCTCCCCCGGCGACGGCCGCTTCGTCCGCCGCGCCCGGTTCGGCGAGAACTTGGTCGGTACCGCGGCCGCGAGCGGAGGTTGATAACGTGAGCGACGAACGGACCCGCGAGATCTACGAGCGCGCCCGGCTCGGGGGGAACGTGGCGTTGGGGGCGCGCCCTGCCATGCTCGTGGTGGACCTGAGCCGCGGCTTCACGGACCCGAGCGCTTCTCTGGGCTCGGACCTTACGGGGGTAGTGGAGGCGACGCGGCGCCTCCTCGCTGTCGCCCGCGTGCGCGGCCTCCCGGTGATCTTCACCACCATCGGCTTCGAGCCAAACCTCAAGGACGGCTCGCTCTGGCTGCAGAAGGTGCCGTCGCTCGGCGAGCTCGTGGTCGGCGGCGAGTGGGTCGAGATCGACCCGCGCCTCGGGCGCCGGGAGGAGGAGACGGTGATCCTGAAGAAGGGCGCCTCGGCTTTCTTCGGGACAAACCTGACCTCGGTGCTCGTCTCGCAAGGGGTGGACACCGTGGTCCTGTGCGGCGCCACGACGAGCGGCTGCATCCGCGCCACCGCGGTGGACCTCCTACAATACGGCTACCCGACGCTCGTTCCGCGCGAGTGCGTGGGCGACCGGGCCCAGGGGCCGCACGAGGCGAACCTCGTGGACATCCAGGCCAAGTACGCCGATGTCGTCCCCGTACAAGAGGCCCTCTCCTACCTTGAAGCCGTAAAGGGAAAGACCGGCGCGTTGACGCAGTAAGTAGTTCATTAAAGCGGGAACTGCGCTCAGGAGGCCCCCAAAGGCCACCGGGCAAGAGAGTTACTCGCGTCCGGAGGGAGCGCAAATCGGGAGCGAGAAGAACCGTGGGAAGGGGAGGAAGTTATGGAGAGTTGGAGAAACCGGAAGACCCTGATCCTGAGTCGCGCCGAGATGGTCGGGCTGCTCACGCCGGACGAGTACAACGCGTGCGTCGAGCACGCCTACCGGATGCACGGCGAGGGCCGCTACTACATGGACCCGAAAGGCCACATCGTGCTCGACAAGTACCCTGGCGAGTGGGAGGTGATGCCCTCCTACATCGAGGAGCCCGAGGCCGCCGCCTGCAAGTGGGTCTCCATCCGGGAGGAGAACCGCGAGAAGTTCGACCTGCCGACGGTCTTCTCGATACTCATCTACACCCACCCCGAAACCGGCTTCCCGCTCGCCATCTGCGACGGCAGCCACCACACCGTCATGCGCACCGGATCCGCCGCCGCGGTCTCCGCGAAGTACCTTGCTCGTCCGGACAGCAAGGTGCTCGCCATTGTCGGCGCGGGCAACATGGCCGAGGGCGTCCTCGCCACCTGCAACGAGGTTTTCGAGTGGGACGAGGTGCGCGTCTGGAGCCGTTCGCCACAAACACTCGACGCCTTCGTGAAGAGCCAACAACCCGCCTACGACAATCGATTCGAGATCCGGGCCTCGACTGAC
>JADDPR010000024.1 GCA_016781775.1 Rubrobacter sp.
CCCACGCGCTCGCCTTCGCCTTTATGGTGGCGGTTACGCTCCTGTCCTTCTTCCTCTCCCTGCGCGGAAGCGGCGCTGCGCTCTCCCTCATCGGGACCTTAGGCGGCCTCGGCACCCCGTTCATCTTGAACGACGGCTCCGGCACTTTGGGCGGCCTCGTCCTTTACACCTGCGTCGTCCTCGCGGGGACCGGCGCGATCCACCTCCACAAAGGCTGGCCGTCCCTCCTCGCCGTCTCCTTCGTCGGAGGCTGGGCTGTCTTCCTGGCCGGCTTCTGGAGCAACCCCTCCGGGACCACCGGCCGCTACCCCGAAGACCCGACCTCCCTGCAGCTCGGCGTCGCCTTCGCCTGGGTTCTCTTCTGGATTGCCCCCGCCCTCCGCGAGGTCCTTCACGCCCGCCACCCCGCCGGCTTTCCTTCTCCGACGAATGCCTCCATCACCGGCGCCACGCTCGCGCACGCCACCTCCGTCTCCTCCCCGCTCGTGGCGCTCGCGTTCACCCGGGTAATCTGGACTCCCGCCAACGAGACCCTCGGCCTCGTCGCTCTCGCCGCCGCGGCGCTCTACGCGCTCGCGGCCCTCGCCCTCCGGCGACTCGAAGGGACGCGCCATGGGGCGTCCCCCGTATCCTTCACCCAGGCCCTCGTCGCGTTGCTCCTCCTGACGATCTCCATAGTCCTCGTGCTGGACGGCGACGCGCTCCTCTTCACCCTCGCCGCGGAGGCAGCGGTCCTCCACCACGCCGCGCGGCGGCTCTCCAGCAAGGTCCTCTCCCTCAAAGCCCACCTTCTCTGGGCCGTCGTCGCCACCTGGGTGGGCGGCCGTCTCATCATCGGCCTCCCAATGGACCCCTTCGCCGGGCCGGTCCCCGAGCCGTTTCTCGGCGCTGCCTCCCTCACGGACCTCGCGGTCATAGCGCTCGCGTTCGTCTCCACACGGGCCGTCACCCCACGCGATGCGGTCGCCCCTTACCGTGGCCTGGCGCACGCGGCGGTCGTGGCGTGGCTAGCGCGAGAGCTGCTTCCCCTGCCGGACGGCGAGACCTGGGTGCTCCTCTCCTGGGCGCTCTATGCCGCCGTCCTGCACCTCGTCTTCCGGCTGCTGCCGCGCTGGGGGACGGGGGAAGTTGCGCACGTCGTCTCCGCCGCCGTGGCCGTCTGGCTCGCCGCCCGCCTCGTCGGCGGGGCCGTCACGCCCGGCTACCCCGGGACCCCGATCTTCAACACCTGGGGCCTCGTGGACCTCGCCGTGATAGCGCTCTTCGCGCTCGCGGGCCTCCTGCCCGGCGCCGTCTCGCCACACCATCTCGCGCGTGCCTACGCTCTCGTAGCTCACGTCGCCTTCCTCACGTGGCTGTGGCGCGAGCTCTGGATGCCGCCGGGCAGAGAGGCTCAAGTGACGATCGCCTGGGGTGCCTACGCCGTCGCCCTCCTCGTCGCCGGGCTCCGCCTCGACCACGTCCCGCTCTTCCGGGGCGGCATGGCGACGCTCTTCCTCGTCGTCGGCAAGCTCTTCCTCGTAGACCTCGCCTCCATAGAAGCGGTCTGGCGCGTGCTCCTCTTCCTCGGCTTCGGTACCCTCTTCCTCGCCCTCAGCTTCTGCACCCGCTATCTCTGGCACCCGCGCCCGAACGGAAGCGCGAACATTCCCAACGACCCGTAAGTGAGGAAGGCTTAACAGTCTGCCCGCGCGTCACCGCCTTGCGGAGGATCGCCCGTGAGCAGCGTCGTCATGGCGGCGACGTTGCAAGCCTCGTAGCGGATTGGGCCCTCGCCTTCGCCTTGCTCGTCGTGACGGCGTCCTGGTTTGTGCCTCTAACCGCAAGATGGATGGAACAGGAGTCGGAGGTTCTGTTCTGGCTTGCGGCCGCTACGCTTCCCGGGTTTTCGCGCCGGCAGGTTACCGCTGTTGTAGGAGGGGCCCGGTTCGGAGGGCCGGAGGCGCGACCGTCGGCCCTCCTCGTAATCTTCACGGGAGGGGGATCCACGACCTGGGACAGCACGGGACACGGAGCGTTAAGGCGGAAAACTCTCCTCGCAGAACACCTGCTTGCAACGGAAACCCGACCTTTCGGCGAAACACCGGCCCCTTGTTTCGGTCTGTTATCCGCGGCCTGCCGTTCTTCCGAAACCTTCCATCTCCTTAACCGGGTCGCCCACCGTCCTGTTACCTGCGCCCGATAGGGTTCGGGACTGCGGCATGATCCCGAAAAGGAAAGGCGGATCTGCGGTGAGCGAGCGGACGAAATCGGGGCTCGGGACAGCGAGCGTGGCGACGATACTCGGACCCCTGGGGGGTGGCATCCCCCGCGCGGCCCCGTGGGGCCCGACCGTCTTCCTTTTCGCCCCGCCCCTCCTCTTCGCGGCCCCTCTCGCCTGGCGCGACTCCCTCACCCTCGCCGGCAGCAACCGCCTCTCCGCAGGATCTGGCGCCCAGAGACGGCACCCCCAGAGGGCGGAATGAGAAGACCGGTCACACGCGTGGAGAGGCCCGGTTACACGCTCTCGGTCTCTTCAGATGGGGGGACCGAGCGCCCCCAGGCCGCCCGGTTGGAGGTCCGCCTCCCGAGCGGTCGGCGCTGGCGTGCGAGGCTGCACACGCCCGAGAGCGTGCGGGCCATCCTCGACGAGTGGAGTCGCTGGGGTGAGCGGCGAGGGGAGCACTCCGGACTCTACTTCTGGGCGCCCGGCGTGATCGTCGTCCGCGAGATCTCCCGGGAGGGCGTCGTAGCACTCGTCGAAGACCTCATTGCCGAGGGCGAGCTCGAGCTCGCATTCGTACCGGTAGAGGAAGGGGGCAGTGCCGCATAAGGACCATAACGGAGCAGGGCTTCCCGATCCCGGTCCAGGCGTTCCGAAAGCGCCAGGGGTGGTGTTCTGCCTGCCGAAACGGCACTTATCCACAATATGTTGTGGATACAGGGGCTGCAACGGTGGATAAGTGGAACGGGTGTAACAAGTTCTTAACGTGGGGCGTAGGGTTCTTAATATTGCAGATGTAGCGAGGATGGGGGCGAGTGGAAATGTATAGGGGTGGCTTTACAATTAGGTGTGGGACAAAAATGATCTACACGAAAGGTGAGAGATGCTTACCGAGGAGCGCGTGAGGGACCAGTTGCGCAACGTCATAGACCCGGAGATCGGGATGGATCTCGTGGAGCTCGGGCTGATCTACGACGTCGGCGTACACGAGGAGGGCCGGCACGTGGACGTCACGTTCAGCTTGACGAGCCCGATGTGCCCGGTGGGGGATATGATCCAGGAGCAGGTCGAGACCGAGGCCCTCTCTATAGAAGGGGTCGAGACCGTCAACGCCCAGCTTACCTTCGAGCCCATGTGGAGCCCGGAGATGATGAGCCCCGCCGCCAAGCTCTTCTTCGGCCGCTAAGCCGGGGAGACCTTGGGGAACAGGGGCGTCGGGGTGGGAACCCCGGCGCCCCTTCTACTTGCCCGCACGCGCCTCCATCCTCTATCGCGCGAAACGCTCATATCGTAATAAACTGCTCTTATGACCTTGAATGGTTTCGCCTCTGGCCTCAAGTACGTGCTCGTTGCCAGCGCCCTGTTCCTGGTCTCGCTCGCGTCGTGCGCTAATGCTGGAGCCCCGTCGGCGGTACCGGCCAGGGCGCCCGACGAGGCGGGGGAGCCTGTCTGCCTCACGAACATCAAATGGGTGCTCAAGACGTTGAACGGGCGGGAATCTGCCGGAGAGCCCTTCACCCTCAGCTTCTTCGAAGACGGCTACCTGGAGGGGGAGGCAGTCTGCAACTCTTATGGTGCGAATTACGCCTCCGGTGATGGCTTTCGACTGTCGGGAGAGCTGAACAAGACGAATCTCGAGTGCGGCGCAACGACGACCGCGCGTCAGGACGAGGCCGCCTTTTTGGAGATCATGTCCGAAGCCGACTGCCTCGACGCGAGGCATGGTCGGCTGAAGATCGAGGACTCGGCGGGCGACCGAACCTTGATCTTCGTCCCCCGACCGCCCCCGCCCTCGGACCTCGCACTCGACGGCACGGAGTGGGTGCTCGTTTCCCTGCACGGCTACCCCTCATCAAGGGCACTCCTGTCACCAGAGAGTTCGATGGCGAGGTCGCGCGCGGTCATGCGGGCTGCAACCGTTACGGAGCGCGGTTCGAGAGGGCCGCCGGCGGCGTGAAGATCCGGCCGCCCGACATGACGGACGTAGGTTGTCCCGCCGGCCTCGGGCGCCAGGAGGAAGCTTATGTAGAAGCCCTCGGGGAGTCCGTGGGGTACGAGTTACGTGGGAACCGGCTGGAGGTCCAAGGCGAAGGAGGCGAGACGTCTCTGGTCTTCAAAAGAAGGGAAGTGCGGGCCGCCAACTCCGCGGCATCCGGCCTGCCGAAGCGAAACGCGGAGATGGAGGGCGCTCTCTCCAACCCCAATCCTTCGGTCCCGCGCGTCGAGGATTGCGCTGAGGTCCCGACCCTTCTTCCGGCGGCAGCACCGTCATGACATATTCCCCCGGTGGCAAGCGCCCGTGCTCGCTGCCGGGGAACGGTGTGGTACTCGTGGTGCAGAACGATGGCGAACCGATCGATAAGATGCATCTCGCGGTGAATGAGGAGACGCTCCTTCAGCGGCGGTCTTAGGGAGGGTTTGTCCGGATCTTGTTTGCCGAGTTGGAGGAAAGGGCCGGAGGGTGAGGGCGTGGGCCTCCGGGGCGATAACGGAGTCGTCCCCAGCGCAGGCGGATGCGGGCGTGATCGTAGTCGACGACAGGGGGAGAAGTAGTGGAAGTTCGTGAGTTGCCGGTTCGGACGAGCGAGCGCTACGAGTTCGTCTCCATCACCGAAGGGGTAAAGGAAGCCGTGCGGAACGCGGGGGTGGGGGAGGGCTTCTGCCTGATCTCCTCGACGCATACGACCGCCGCGATCACGGTGAACGAGGACTACGATCCGGACGTGCCGCGCGACCTCGCCGCCGCGTGCCGGGCGTTGGTGGGGAACCTCGACGTCAGGTTCGAGCATGCGGAGGGGAACAGCGACTCGCACCTCCTGACGAGCCTCTTCGGGCAGTCGCAGCAGCTTCTTGTCAGGGGTGGGGAGCTGGATCTCGGCCGCTGGCAGGGCGTGTTCCTGGCGGAGTTCGATGGACCGCGCGAGCGGACCGTTCGCGTCGCCGTGTACGGAGCCTGAGTCGAATAAACGAAGCCCCCCGGGGCGCTACGCACGAGCGGTTATCTTGTATCATCAGGTTCTCAACGTGAGCATACAGTTGCTGGGGGTAGCACCCGCGCAAATCTAGGGGCTGGAGGTTCTGTTTTATGGGCAAGTTGCTTAATGGAGGGCTCGCCGTCGGGGGGACCCTGCTCGCTTTTGGGGCATTGAAAAGAGCGCTCAATCCGAGGCCCCGATACGCGCCTTGGGAGAAGCCCCGCTACGAGGATTTCGAGAAGCGGGTCTGCATCGTCGGGGGCGGTTTCGGGGGGTATTCCGCCGCGACGAAGCTGACCGAGCTGACCAACGGGCGCGAGGACGTGGGCGTCCTCGTTATCGCTCGCGACAACTTCTTCACCTTCTGGCCGATGGTACCCGGGATCGTCAGCAGCGACATCGACTCCCGTAACGTCGCCCAACCCCTGAGGAGGGCCCTCATCACCGCCGGGGCCAGCTTCCGGCGGGCCAAGCTCAAGGAGATCGACCACGAGAACCAGAGGATCGTGACCGATGGCGGGCTGGACTTCCCGTACGATCAGCTCGTCATCTCGCTCGGCGGCCAGCCCAACTTCTTCGGCATCCCCGGCGTCGAGGAGCACGCCCTGCACATGAGGGGCGTGGAGGACGCAGAGCACATAAGGAACCGCGTGATCGAGCGCTTCGAGGAGGTCTCGTTGATGCGCGGCGAGGTCCCCGAGTCGAAGCTGACCTTCGTCGTGATCGGCGGCGGGGCCACCGGGACCGAGGTCGCGTCGGAGATCCACACCCTCGTCCACGAGGCGCTCGCCCCCGACTACCCGAACATCGACCCGAACAGGGTCCGGATTTTCCTGCTCGAAGGGCTGCCCCAGATTCTGCCGGAGCTCGACCCGTCGTTGCAGCGCGCCGCCCGCACCCGTCTCTTCAACGAGCACATCGAGGTGATGACCAGCACGTTCGCCGAGGAGGTCACGGAGGACCAGGTCAGGCTCAAGGGCGGGGACGTGATCCACTCGGAGAACGTGATCTGGACGGCCGGCAACCGCCCGAACGTCGCCATCCACGATCTCGGCCTCCCCGTCGACGAGCGCAACGGGATAAAGGTCGACGAGTACCTGCGCGTCGAGGGCTTCCCCGGCATCTGGGCCATCGGCGACTGCGCCGCCATCCGCGACATCCGCGAGGGCTTCGAGGGCAGGTACGTCCCGCCGACCGCTCAGGCCGCCGGTCAAGAGGGCTACACCGTCGCGAAGAACATCCTCGCCACCCTCGACGGGCGCGAAGACGAGCTGGAGAAGTTCGCGTACAAGCCCCTCGGCCAGCTTGTCGAGCTCGGGAGCGACTTCGCGGTCAACGAGGTCATGGGGGTGCGCTTCTCCGGGCTCGCAGCGGCGATCTTCTGGCGGCTGGCCTACCTCGTCAGGCTCAACAGCCCGCAGAGCAAGATCCGCATCGCGGCGGACTGGATCTCCGCGCTCTTCGTCCGCCCGGCCGTCACGCAGGTTCGCGGGACCTCCCAGGAGTAGATCGAGGTCCCCACCCTGTCTCACTTGAGACTCGGCGGCAAAGGTGCTAGGTTAGCGCCGGTTTAACGGCTCGTGGAGGGCAGGACACGACGCGGTGGAATATCGTGGTGCAACGGAGGCTGATCACGGCGTACCCTCGCTTGCGGGGGTAGCGCCGTGAACTTCGCCAACCAACTCACTCTGGCCCGTATCGTTGCCATCCTGCCGGTAATGGCGGCGCTCTACGTGCCTTTCCCCGGCAGCCGCTTCGTGGTGCTGGCAATCTACGTGGCGGCGATCTTGACGGACTACTTCGACGGCGTCCTGGCCCGGAGGACCGGCAAGGTCACCGCCTTCGGCAAGCTTATGGACTCGATCGCTGACAAGGCGCTCATCGTCTCGCTCTTCTTCGCCCTCGTGGGGGAGGGCATGATGCCGTCGTGGATGGCCGCGATCATGGTCGTTCGGGAGTTTGCCGTCACGGGCCTTCGCATGGTCGCCCTCGAATCCGGCGAGGTCATCGCCGCGAACCGTTGGGGCAAGGCGAAGATGAACGCCCAGAGCCTCGCCATTTTTATCCTTCTCCTCGCCTACGCGGGGGTCGGGGGTGAGCTCATGGCGGGCCTGGGCTGGTGGGTGATGCTCGTCGCCCTGATCCTCACGCTGTTCTCCGGCTGGTCGTACCTCAAGGATACACCTAGGATACTCGCCGCCACCGCCGGCCAGAACAGGGCATAGCGCCCCCAGCCCTTATGCCCGATATGTCCGAGAATCGTCTTACGTCCGCCGAGGTCGAGATTGTGCTCCGGCGCGCCGCCGAACTGAGCGCCCGCCGCAAGGACAGGAGCGGCGAAACCCCTTCAGTCTCCCCAGAAGTCCTCGTGCAGGTAGCCGCCGCCGCCGGCATCTCCGAGCACGACGTGCGCAGGGCGCTCTTCGACCTGCACAGCGACAGGACCGCCGAACCCTTCACCCCAGCGCGGAGGTTCTACGGGCCGTCACGTCTGAGGAGCGTGCGGGAGGTCGAGAAGCCCGCCGAGGTCGTCAGGGAGCGCCTGGAGGAGCTTCTCAAGCGCGAGCAGGGCTTGAAGATGCGACAAAAGACCGAAGGGAGCAGTCTCTTCGACGCGGGGGACCTCCTCGGTACCGTCCGCCGCGCCCTCGACTTCTCCGGGAACCGCTCCCTCCTCAAGGCCCGCTCCGTCGAGCTCCGGGTCGAGGACGTGGAGCAAGGGCGCTCGGCCGCCAACCTCACCGCCGACGTCTCCAACCAGCGCAGCGAGTACCTCTCCCTCAGCGGCATCCTCGGAGCCACCCTGGCCCTGCCGCTGGCGATAGCAGGCTTCGCGGGGACGGGCGACTGGGTCTACTTCTTCGCCGTGCCCCCGGCCCTCGCCGCCCCGGCGGTAGGGTTCAAGCTCGCCTACCAGAAGGCCTGCGCCGACGTACGCCGAACGATGGATAGCCTCCTCGACGCCGCCGAGGAAGGCCCTTTAGGCCAGGAGGAAGAGCGCCCCGAGCGGCCGCCGGGGCAGGTTCGCGGCCTCAAGCCCATACCGAAGTACACCCGTCCCAGGGACGAGTAAACCCCGAGTCCTGGCGAGCCGGTTCTCGAACTACCTAGGTAGATTGGGCGTTCTCCGGTAGACGTCCGGGTCGGGGAGGCGATTTCCCGGGGCGGGCCGTAAGCTCATCCGAAACTGATGACTGAAAGCGGAAGCCTGGCTGCTATATTTCGGTTATGCCCCTGAGCGTACTCAAGGAGATTTTCGGCTTCGACGCGTTTCGGCCCGGTCAGGAGGGTGTGATCCGGGCCGTCCTGGAAGGACGCGACACCCTCGCGGTCATGCCGACGGGGGGCGGGAAGAGCCTGTGTTATCAGGTGCCGGCGCTTATGCGCGAGGGCCTCACGGTGATCGTCTCTCCTCTTATCTCGCTGATGAAGGACCAGGTCGATTCGCTGCTGCAGAGCTCCGTCACGACGGCGGCGACGCTGCACTCGGGGCTCTCACCCGAGGAGCGGTGGGAGGTGGAGCGGAAGGTCAGGACCGGTGAGATCCGGATGCTCTACGTCGCCCCCGAGCGGCTGCGTTCCCTCGAGTTCGTACTGTCCCTGAGGCGCGCGGGCGTCGGGCTCTTCGTCGTCGACGAGGCGCACTGCATCTCGGAGTGGGGCCACGACTTCCGCCCGGACTACCTCTTCCTGCCGCGCGCGGTCCGCGACCTCGGCAGCCCCCCGGTCCTCGCGCTTACCGCGACCGCCACCCCACGCGTTCGCCAGGACATCTTGCGCTCCCTCAGGATGCGCGACCCCGAGGTCGTCGTCACGAGCTTCAACCGCCCGAACCTCGCTTATCGCGTGCTTTCCGTAAAGGACAAGGACGGCAAGCTGCCCCGAATCCTCGACGTGATCCGGCAAAACCCTCCGCCCGGTATCGTCTACGGCACCACGCGAAAGGAGTGCGAAGAGCTCGCCTCCGGGCTCAGGCGCGCGGGCGTCAACGCCGCCCACTACCACGCGGGGCTCGCCCCCGCGGACCGTTCCAGCGTGCAGGAGCGCTTCATGACGGACGAGGTGGACGTCGTGGTCGCGACGATAGCCTTCGGCATGGGGGTGGACAAGCCGAACGTGCGGTTCGTCGTCCACGCGAGCGTCCCCGGCAGCCTGCCCGCCTACATCCAGGAGGCCGGCCGCGCTGGCCGCGACGGGGAGCCGGCCTCCTGCATCGTCCTGTACCGTGGCGCGGACCTCGGACGGCGCAAACGGCTTGTGACGGTAAACGCCGCCGGTACCGACGAGGTGGGCTCGTTCTTCCGCGCCCTCTCGGGGGTGGCGGGGGAGGGGGGACGGGTGAACGTGCCGCCCTCCTCGCTGGGCTCTTTGGGCGGAGTCGAAGGGGACGTCGCGGGGGTGCTCCTCGGGGGGATGGAGGAGACCGGCCTGCTGACCCGCGGCTACGACCTGTGGGGCGAGGTCGAGGTGCGCCGCGTCGAGGAGGAGCCCGGGGAGTTGCGCGAAGAGATCGCAAAGGTCCACGCGGCACTCCCCGGCGACCGGACGATCTCCCTGCCGGAGCTCGCGCGGAAAGCCGGCGTCCGGCCCGTCGTGGCGCAGTCGGCGCTCTTCCGGCTGATGGTGGACGGTCTCGTGGAGGCGACGCCGCGCGGCTCGCTCGCGGACATACGGCTGAAGACGGGCGGGTTGGACGGCGAGAGTCGGGCCGCCATAGCTTCGCGGCTCAAGTCCCGGACGCGGGCGGCGTACGACCAGATCCGCACGGTCGAGACGTACGCGACCCTCTCCACCTGCCGCCGGGAGCACCTCCTCCGGCACTTCGGCGATACCGAGGAGGTGGCCCCCTGCGCTGGATGCGACGTCTGCCTCGGCGAGGTACACGCCGTGGATGTGGGGGCTGGGTCGTGGGACGCCTCGTCGGCCCCGCTACCGGGAGGGGCTCCCCTCGCGAACGGCGCGGGCAGCACTCCGCTCGCCGAGATCGACCCGGAGCTCTTCGAGCGTCTGCGTGCGTGGCGGGGGGATCAGGCGAGGAGCCAGGGGGTTCCGGCCTACGTCGTCTTGCACAACTCGCACCTCGAGGAGATCTCGCGCCGCAAGCCTAAGAACGTACACGAACTGGGCACCATAAAAGGCATCGGTCTCAGGCGCGCCGCGCGATACGGCGAGGAGATACTGGCCCTCATCAATGGAGGGCCGGTCGAGCCGCCACCATCTCCCCTTACGGAGAACGGGTCTGCGAACCACCCTCCCGCCTACCTGGAGCATCTAGCCGCCGCCGAGCGTCTGCTTCGCTCGGGCCGGGGCGCCGCCGCCGTCCCCGAGCTCGCTCGGGCGTTGGAGGCCGGCGGGGAGGAGGCCCGGGAGGCCGTCGACGCCCTGCTTGGGACCGGCGTCCGAACCTGATCTAGAATGCTGTCCTCGCCGCCGGGGGCTCTGGCGACGAGTCGTCGGGAGGACGCTGGCGGCGGGAGAGCTAGGAAAGGGGGAGGCTCGTGAAGCTAAAAGGGAAGAGGATCGTGGTTCTCGTCGCCGACGGGTTCGAGGACCTGGAGTATTGGGTGACGGTGATGCGCCTCAGGGAGGAGGGGGCGGAGGTGATCTCCGTCGGTCCTGGCGAAGGTCCGTTCTCGGGCAAGAACTTCCTCGAGGCTCGCGCGGACGCAACCGCGAACGACGTGAGCGCGGACGAGTTGGACGGGATCGTGATTCCCGGCGGCTGGGCGCCGGACAAGCTCCGGCGGTACAAGGAGGTCACGGACCTCGTGCGGGCGGTGCACGAGCGGGGCAAGGTCGTCGGCATCATATGTCACGGTGGGCTCGTGGCGATCTCGGCCGGCATCGTACGCGGCGTGAGCGCCACGGGCTCCCTCGGTATAAAGGACGACCTGGTAAATGCCGGAGCCAAGTGGGTCGACAAGCCCGCTTTGCGCGAGGGGAACCTGGTGTGGGGGCGCGTGGTACCGGACATTCCGGCGTTCTGCCGCGAGCTAGTCGGTGCCCTCTCCGAGGGCTAGCGTGGAAGCCCAACGTGAAGGCGACCACCGGGTCGTCGGCGAGCATTGGTAAGATAGGAGACATGAAGAAAAGCATCGGCGCCGTGCTTATCGGGATCCTGCTGGCCCTCGGAATCGGGGTGCTGGTAATACTCGGCATTGCGGCGCCCGTTTTTACGCGCTTCTTCGGACAGGCCCTGGCTTCGACCGCGATACCGACGGTCGTGTTGATCTTCGCCGCCGCCTTCTCCTTCTACTTCGGCGGCATGATCGCTTCTTACAGGGCCCCGTCCCGGCGCAGGTTGCACGGGACCATGGTTGGCTTGATCTCCTTCGCCGTTACACCGGTCGTGAACCTCTTCACCTCGGTCTTCGGCGCCAGCAACGACCCGTTCGCCAACCTTCGGACCCCCGCGGGTATCTTGCTCTCCGTCGTTCTCTTCGCCGCAGTCATTGCGGCTTCCTACGTGGGTGCCCGCCGGGGCGAGGACATCTACGCCCACAACGCGCAGGTTCTTCGCAAGCGGGAGCTACGCCGCCAGCGGGAGCAGGCCCGGCAGCAGGCTTCCGCCCCCGAGGGGCAGTAGCACGTACCCATACTGCCGCAAATCCCCGTAAACATGGCGGGGGTGGAGGCAACAGGAAATGCCCGTACGCAAAAACCGCCGCACGCACGGACCGTCATCGGTGGGAGGGTAGCCCACATACCTACTCATAGTTTTTCGGCACCTCCTTGTATGCCATTCTGCGGCTGACGACACGCGGTATTCTTGATGGCCGCAATTCAGTAAGTCACGAGTTTGGACAGGTTTCGGTGGGAGAAAGTATTAGGCTAACATTGTTTCCAGGCCACTTGTTGATTTGACGAAGCGGTTTGCGCGAAG
>JADDPR010000564.1 GCA_016781775.1 Rubrobacter sp.
GGACGCGATGGAGGAGCAGGCCGAGCGGCTGGGCGCCGAGATGCGCCCATTGGGCGTCGTGCGCGCGGACCTCTCGGGTCGTCCCTTCGGGCTGTGGGCCGAGGGCGAGGAGGGGCCAACCCTCGTCCGGGCCGTGATCGTGGCGACGGGTGCGAAGGCGAGGTGGCTCGGCGCGGAGGGTGAGGGTCGCCTCATCGGCCGGGGCGTCAGCGGCTGCGCCACGTGCGACGGCTTCTTCTTCAGGGACAAGAGGGTCGCGGTCGTCGGCGGGGCGATACGGCGATGCGGGAGGCCCTCGTCCTGGCGGGGTACGCGCGGGAGGTCGTCGTGGTCCACCGGCGGGATAGGTTTCGGGCCTCGGGGACGCTGCTGGGGCGGGCGCGGGGGGAGCCTAAGATCTCCTTCCTCGCGGAGATGGTGGTCGAGGAGGTCTTGGGAGGGCACTCCGTGGAGGGCGTGCGCGTCAGGCACGCCAAGACCGGCGGGGCGAGCGTCCTCGACGTGGCCGGCCTCTTCGTGGCCATAGGCTACGAGCCCCACCTCGGCCCCTTCGCGGGCCTCCTGGAGACGGACGGGGGCGGCTACGTGATCCTCAAGAAGGGCACGATGACGAGCGTGCCCGGCGTGTTCGCGGCGGGTGACGTAGCCGACAGGCGCTACCGGCAGACGGCGACGGCGGTGGGCGACGGATGCAAGGCGTCCATGGACGCCCAGGGGTGGTTAGAGAAGCAGGGCGGAGCCGGGAGGCTCCTAGGTACGTAGAAAGGGCGTTTCCTGCCTGGCGTCCAGAGGAACTTTTACCTCGGATCTACCCCCTGTACCCTAGGTGGAGCAGCTCATGACCCGGGGGTACCGGGGGTAGAAAAGACGTTCACGAGAAGGGCCGTGGATCTCGCTCAGGTGGGCATACCCCGCACATCTTGTCTCCTGCTGCGGCCCTCATCGATATCGTGCCCACGGGGAGCCCGAGTCACCCCCCGGCCGCTGCCGCGATCTTCAGCGTACTGGACCGGTTTAGGAAACCCTGGCCGAGAGAAGGTCCTCTAACGCCGCTCTGGCAACGTCCCTCGGTAAAGCCGTCTCGCATACCCGTAACATCCTCCGTCCGGTTTAGAAGACCCGATCGGGACGAGGTCTTCTAAACCCCAGAGGTCTCCTAAACCCCGGTGACGGTAAATTCGCTCTACCTGGGCGCTAATTCATCGGTTCCGGGTACGATTTTGGTTTAGAAGACCTCGACCAACGTAGGTCTCCTAAACCGGAGCGGGCATCGGAAACCCGTAGGAAGGCTGGTTTAAGGAGAGTACTTGCCGCCTGTTTAGGCCACCTCGAGGTTTAGGAGACCTCGGCCGCAGTTGGCCTTCTAAACCCTGTTGATCTGCTCACGCGTCTGGCGGCGAATGTGGCGGCCTACACTTGCGGCCAAGGGACTAGGACTCTCGCTCTCGATCCTTGCGAGTAGCGCGAGCGCGGCAATAGGCTGGGTAGGATTTGATATGGAAATTCTGGGTAGAGCGAACTAGATGCGATTCATTTGTCACGTGAACAAAACGACGAGAAGGAGGAGAAACGTATGACCACCGAGGCTCGCACAGTCGAGATAAAGCCGCAGGATTACAGCTACATCTTCAATCCGTACCGGGAGCCGATCGAGCGCGTGTCACCCGGCGACCGGGTGACCATCCACACCAACGATGCGTTCGAGAGCCGCATACAGAGTAAGGACGACGTGGCGAGCAAGGCCCTCGCGACCGCCAAGTTCCTCAACCCCCAGACCGGACCGCTGTACGTCGAGGGGGCCGAGCCGGGCGACACTCTGGCGGTGCGCATCGAGAGCATCGAGCCGACCCGCGACTTCGCCGTGAGCACCCTCGTGCCCTACTTCGGCGGCCTGACCTCGACCGCCGTGACCCGCACGCTACAGGATCCGTTGCCGGAGAAGACGTGGGTGTGGAAGCTTGACGGGGATAGGTTGACCAACGACGACCTCGGGGTAGAGCTGGACTGGCAGCCGTTCATGGGCACACTCGCGGTGGCGCCGGACCTCGAGGCCATCAGCGCGCTGGCGCCGGGGCCCTTCGGGGGGAACATGGACGTGCCGGACGTCTGCCCGGGGAACACGGTGTATCTGCCGGTGTGGAACGAGGGGGCGCTGTTCTACACCGGGGACTGCCACGCGAGGCAGGGGCAGGGCGAGCTTTGCGGGGTGGCGTTGGAGATCACGGCGAAGGTTACGGTGGTCTTCGACGTGATAAAGGGCAAGGCGATAGAGTGGCCACGCATCGAGTCGGACGATCGGATCATGGTCGTCGGGAGCGCGAAGCCGATGGAGGACGCCGCGCGTATCGCCAACACCGAGCTGATACTGTGGCTCGAAGGGGAGTACGGGTTCGATCGCCTCGACGCCTACCAACTCCTCACCCAGGCCGGCGGCCTCTACGTGGGTAACATGGTGGACACCACCTACTCCCTCGTCGCCTCCATCGAGAAGAAGTATCTGTCGCGCTCCTCGTAACGTCCGGAGGGAGGCGACCTAAGGAGCTTCGAGTGTCCCCCGTTTGGTGTCTTCTCCGCGCCTTCGGCTGAGGCTCACGGGGGACGCTCTCGTCGGCCCACGAGGGCTTTCGGGGCGAGCGTTCCGGCTTCTCTGCCACAGGAGGCTAAGAGTGCATTTCAAAACCGTCATTCGAGGTGCCTGTGCGCATCGAAACGCGCCCCCAATCGGGGAGTACTTACTGAGATCTGCCCGTCCTTGCTCGCGACCCGCCCGTATCTA
>JADDPR010000183.1 GCA_016781775.1 Rubrobacter sp.
GACGATCCCGGATCGGCCCAGCCCCCCGAGCACTACGGGTGGGTCGTCGAGGTAGACCCGTTCGACAAGAACTCGAAGCCTAGAAAGCACACCTGGCTCGGGCGCCTGCGCCACGAGAACGCCGCCGTCCGCGTCTCCGAGGGCGGCAGGGTCGTCGTCTACACCGGCCACGACGAAGAAGACCAGTGCATCTACAAGTTCGTCTCCTCCGGCACCCTCTCTCCCGACGACCGAGAGGCCAACATGGACCTCCTCTCGGACGGGATGCTCTACGTCGCCGACTTTGCCAACGGCCGCTGGGTCCCCCTCGACTTCGAGAACAATCCCATCTTCCGCGACAACGACTTCGCGAGCCAGGCCGACGTCCTCGTGCGCGCGCCGGAGGCCGCCGCCCTCGCCGAGGAGGATGGCGACCCCATAGGCACGCCGATGGACCGCTGCGAGGACATAGAGGTCGCCCGGGACGGCACCGTCTACGCCTCCCTCACCAACAACACCGACCACGGCAACTTCTACGGCCACATCCTCAGGCTCACCGAGGCCGGCGGCGACGCAGAGGCCGAGGAGTTCGCCTTCGAGGTCTTCGCGACCGGCGGCCCCCAGACCGGCTTCGCCAGCCCCGACAACCTCGCCTTCGACCGCGAAGACAACCTCTGGGTCGTCACGGACATGTCCTCGAGCAAGCTGAACGACGGCATCTACAAGACCTTCAAGAACAACGGGGCGTTCTTCATGCCCGCCGGGACCGCGGGCCCCGGGGGCGACGTCTACCAGTTCGCCAGCGGTCCCGTGGAGGCCGAGCTGACCGGCCCCTACTTTACCCCCGACGGCAAGACGCTCTTTCTCGCCATCCAGCATCCCGGCGAGGAGACCGAGAGCGTGGACGAGCCGACGAGCACCTGGCCCGACGGCGACATCCCCCGCCCCGCGGTTGTCGCCATAATCGGCTTCTAGCGAGGCAAAAACCCCGAAACACCCGGAGGGGAGGCGCATACCTACCGTATGCGCCTCCCCTCGCCGCTGCGCGAAACCCGGTCACAACTATCCTCGCGTCCCCCCGATCATGGAGAGTAGGGGTGCGCTTAAGCGTTCGGGCGTTTTGTCCGATAACGATACGAATGCTTACGAAACAGAAACTGGCGGAGATGAACTCGCGGGGCTCCTCGCGCCCCGAGGGGCGCACCGTGGCGCTTTACGCGGCGATCGGAGCGGCCGTGGTGGCCGTGGCCGCGGGCCTTCTCGTCTCCTATGCGCTCGCGCGGCGGTCCTGTTGCTGGGGGCGGCGGTCGCCTTCTTCCTCGGCAGGAAGGGCTCCGGAGGCCCCAAGGTGGAGCTCTTCTACAACCTCGACGCGGAGGCCGGGGCGCGCTTCGCCGCGGTCGGGACGGCATGCGAAGTGCTCGCGGGGTCCGAGAAGATCTGGCGAGTCGACGAGGAGGGTACGGCCGACGGGTCCGTAGCCCCGGTGGGCCCCAGGCATCCGGTCACTGTGGGTCTTCTAGAGACGCCTGGCTTCTCGGCGAACGTAGACATCTGGGGGATCGATGATGGGACGAAGCTGTTCTTCCTACCCGAGTGCGTGCTCTCCTACAGGGACGGGAAGTACCGGCCGATCTCCTACAACTCTTTCGGCGTGCTCTACAGCCAGTCGCGCCGGGCGGAGGATGGGGAGGTGCCGTCCGACGCGGAGGTAGTCGAGGAGGTCGGCCGATCTCCTGGGATGAACGGGGCACGGCGGGGCACCAAGAGAGTCGAGCATCCCGTCGTGGTGTACGGAATGCTCGCCCTCACGGGCCTGGCGAAAGGTGAGACCCTGCGCCTTCTGGTCTCGAACAAGGCGAGGGCGGCCCGGTTCGTGCGGCCGTTCGGCGCCGGCAGAGACGGGGAGGAGAGAGGGGACGCGCGCACCGCTCGGGAGGCGAGGGCCCGGCGTAACGCGGAGGCAGAGGCCGAGAGGAACGGCTCCTTCTACAAGGTACTCGGGGTGGATCCCGGGGCGTCTCAAGCGGAGATCCACTCGGCCTACAAGAAGAAAGCGAGGATGTACCACCCCGACCGCGTCGCGTCGCTCGCGCCCGAGGTCCGGGAGATGGCCGAGCTTCGGATGAAGGAGATCAACGCCGCCTACGGCGAGATCAAACGGCGCCACGGGAGCCCCGGCGCGAGGTAGCGCGGCGCTCCCCGGGGCACAGAATAGCCCCAGGGGAGTTCTAAGGATCGTCGAGCATCGGAGGAGAGGATTGGCGGAGGAAGGGTTTCGGCTACCGGGCTCGGGCTACGGGGAACTCGTCAACATCATCGTGGCGTACGGTACCCGCGACGGGGCGTCCGATCCGGCCGACATCGGCAGGCTCGACCCCCAGGCGAGCGCCGCCCGCAACAACGCCTTCCTCACCGGCATAGGGGTCTTGAGGGGCGGGGACAAGAAGCTCGTCACGGACCGGGGACGCGCCCTGGCCCGCTCGCTGTGGAGCGGCACCCCCGACGAGGCACGCCGGCGGTGGCGCGAGATCGTCCCGACGGACGGGTTCCTGCAGGACATCGTCGCCGCCGTGAAGCTCCGAGACGGCATGTCGCGCCACGCCCTGCTCGCGTACATCGCCAACGCCGCGCGCGTACCCCGCAACAAGCCCACGATGTCCGGCGCGGCCGCCGTGATCGAGATCCTCAAAGCCTCGGGCCTCCTCAAGGAAGACGAAGACCGTCTGGTCGCGAGCTTCGAGGAGCCCGCGGTCCCCGACCACGACCTCCCCGGGAATCCCCGGAACGAACCCGGCGGCGAGGTCGGGCTCTCCCCCTCCCCCTCCGACGACGAACAGGCGGAGGTCTCGGAGAGCGTCTCCGTGGACGCCCCAGGAGGGGTGGAGGCGCGTGTGGTGATACAGGTTCAGGTCCGCTGCACCACCGACGAGGTCGATGGGCTGGGCCCCAGGCTCAGAAAGCTGCTCGACGACCTCTCCGGCCGGCCGGGGTAAGCCGAAGCCCCCGGGTATCCTCCACTGCGCAACCCATCACCCCAATCGGCTTGCACGCGGGCACATACGCCATAGAATGCGCTCTTCGTGGCCGTAGGAGATCAAGGGTTACATAGGGAGGGCTTTTGCCATGCGGGAGAGAGTACCGGAGAATCTGAGCAGACTGCCGGAGCTGGCGAGGAACATCCTGTGGACGTGGCGCCCCGAGACGCAAGAACTCTTCTCCCGCCTCGACCCGGAGCTATGGGAGAAGACGGAGCACAACCCGGTCCGCCTCCTGCGCGAGACGGAGAACCTCGAGAGGGCTGCGGAGGATCCGGGGACCGTAGCCCTGTATAGCCTCGCCGTGCAGGACCTCGACCGCTACCTCGAGGGGCAGGGCACGTGGATGGGGCACGTGTACCCGGGGACGGACGTACGCGTGGCCTACTTCTCGGCCGAGTTCGGGCTGCACGAGTCTTTGCCGATCTACTCCGGGGGCCTGGGCGTGCTCGCCGGCGACCACGTCAAGAGCGCCTCGGACCTCGGCCTCGGGCTCGTCGGCGTCGGCATCCTCTACGCTCAGGGCTACTTCCGCCAGCGCATAAACGCCGAAGGGCGCCAGGAGGAGGTCTACGAGCCCTTCGAGCCCGGGATGCGCCCCATAAGCCCCGCGCTCTCCCCCGACGGCGCCCCGGTGACCGTAAGGGTAGGGCTGCCCGGACGGGAGCTTCTCCTCAAGGTCTGGAAGGTCGAGGTCGGGCGGACCGCCATCTACCTGCTCGACGCCGACCTGCCGGAGAACTCGGAGGAGGACAGGCTCCTCACCGCCCGGCTCTACGGCGGCGGTCAGCGGACCAGGATCTCGCAGGAGATGATCCTCGGGGTAGGCGGGGTCAGGGCACTGAGAGCCCTCGGCCTCCGCCCGAACGTCTACCACATGAACGAGGGCCACGCCGCCTTCCTGGGCCTCGAGAGGATAAGGGAGCTCGTCGCCGCCGGCGAGACCTTTGAGGGCGCCGCCGAGAAGGTCGCCGAGAGCAACGTCTTCACCACCCACACCCCCGTCCCCGCCGGCCACGACGCGTTCGCCCCCGACCTCTTCGACGATTTCGCCGCAGGCTGGCCCGAGGCTCTGGGCACCGACCGCGAGGGCCTCTGGGCTTTGGGCCGCAAGGGGGAGGACTGGGGCGAGGCCTTCAACATGACCGTCCTAGCCTTCAACCTCTCCCGAAGCCGCAACGCCGTCTCAAAGCTCCACCGCGACGTCTCCCTGGAGATGTGGCGTTACCTCTTCCCCGAGAACCGCGACGGCGAGGACCCGATCCTGGCCGTCACCAACGGCGTCCACACGTGGAGCTGGCTCGCCCCGACGATGGCCAGGCTCTTCGACCGCCACGCCGGGGGGCGCGCCTGGCGCCGCGAGGTCGAGAACCCCGCCGCCTGGTCCTTTGTCGACGTCATCCCCTCGGGCGAGCTCTGGCGCGCGCACGAGGGGACGAAGAGGGGGATGGCCGGCTTCGTCAACGCCCGCCTCGACCTTCAGAAGAGCCGGACGGGCAGGGACGTACCGCGGGAGGTAAACCCAGAGGCCCTGACCATCGGATTCTCCCGCCGATTCGCCACCTACAAGCGGGCCACCCTCCTCCTCTCGGACCCCGCGCGCCTGCGCGCGATCGTCAAGGGCGAGGGGCGCCCGGTCCAGTTTGTCTTCGCCGGCAAGGCCCACCCCGCCGACGAGCCCGGCAAGGCGTTTGTAAAAGCCCTCTACAGGGCCTCAGAGGAGGACGACCTCGCCGGCCACCTCGTCATCCTCGAGGACTACGACATGAACGTAGCGCGCCACCTCGTGCAGGGGGTCGACGTCTGGCTCAACAACCCGCGCCGCCCCCTGGAGGCGAGCGGCACCTCCGGCCAGAAGGCCTCGCTCAACGGCGCCCCGAACTTCAGCGTGCTCGACGGCTGGTGGCCCGAGGCCTACAACGGCAAGAACGGCTGGGTCATCGGCGAGCCCGTGGAGTATGCCTCCGAGGAGGAGGGGGATCTCGTCGACGCCGAATCCCTCTACTCCACGCTCGAAAGCTCCCTCGTCCCCATGTTCTACGACAGGGACGAAGAAGGCGTCCCCCTGGGCTGGGTCGGGGTGATGAAGGAGGCCATCCGGACGGTCGCCCCGACCTTCTCCACCCAGCGCATGGTCCAGGACTACATCCACAAGCTCTACGTCCCGCGGGCGAACATGACCCGATAACGGGCGAAGCGGCCGGGTCCTTTCTACGCTTCCGCCCCGTGCTAGCCCGCCGCAACGGCCGGAATCGAGAAGAAACGAGGCCGGAGAGGTCGAGCGCTTCGGAGGTCGTAGGCCCCTGTGGTCCATGTGGCAGGGGCCTGGGGCTCGGGGTCAGGCGTCCCGTTCCGTCGAGAGGGAGGCGCGGGGGCCTTCCCGCAGGCCTCGGAGCCAGAGGGAGAGGTTCTTCCGGCCGTGCTCCCAGATCAGGAGCACGGCGAGGACGCCGTAGATCGGAAGGTGCCCGACGAGCTCGGTGTAGTTAAAGACGGTCAGCGTGAGGTTGACGGGGACGAGGGCGAAGATGACGGTCTCGCGCGGGAAGATGCCGAACCTGAGGAAGAGCCCTACCAGGAGCTCGACCGACCCGGCGCACAGGATAAAGACCTCGTCGGGGAGCGGGATGCCTAAAGCGCCCGTGAAGTTGAGCGGGTAACGGTCCAGAAAGGACCGGGCGAGCGGGAGGTTGGCGAACTTCTCGGTGAACGCCACGAAGACGAAGCTCAGGCCGAGGCCTATGCGGAGGGCAGGAACGGCGTACCTGGCGAACCTTTCAGGGGGTTCCAGGCGCGGGAAGAGGGCCCGGTCCACGGAGACCGGCCCGCGCCCGACCAGGAAGAAGAAGGCGGCGAAGCCGAGGAAGAGCACGTTATCGAGCATCGGCTGGAGGCCGAGGAGGGCCGCACCGGCAAGCCACAGTGCGGCGAGCCCCGCGGCCGCTACGCGGGTGAAGCCGCCGTAGAAGAGCGAGAGGGCCACGCCCGTCTCGAAAAGAGGCCGAGGAAGTTCGACCAGGGGCTCGGCAGGGCGTTGTCCGGCGAGAAGAGGTTCCCCTGCACCCCGTTGAAGAGGAGCGGGACGGCGACGTGGACGCCCAGGATCGCGGGCAACAGCCCGTAGATCATGCTCCGCCCCCCGTCCCCCGCGCCGAACGCCTCGGGGCCGGGGACGAAGCCGCGCCCGCGCCTCTTCCACAGAAACCCCGCCGCGCGAGCGTCGCCAGCACGACGGCGGCGACGAACGCAAGGGGGAGCGGGCGGAAGAAGAGGTCCCAGCGCAACGGAAACTCCATCGCCCGCTCGAACCACTTCACGTGCGCGTAGGCTACGTCCGCCGTCGCCGCCGACAGCACGGCGGCCAGGATGCCGAGACCAAAAAGGGAGCTTGTGCGGCGCATCGCGGTACCTCCTACGGGGTCGCGGCGGGGGGATGGGTCCAACCCGCTGCTTACGCTTCTATTATGGCCCCGGAGGCCGGGATCGCCGGTGATCCGGGGCACCGTTGACCCGATCTCGGGCAAGAAAAAGGGGCCCCGTTGCGGGGCCCCCGAAAGAAGTCGTTGCGTTTGTCTTACTGGGTCGCGGCGACCTTCGTGCGGAAGGTCAGGCCCTCCTCGCCCTCGGCGTGGTCCACAACCACGGTGTCTCCCGGGTCGAACTCGCCGCCGATGATACGGCTGGAGAGCGGGTTCTCGATGTAGCGGCGGATCGCCCTGGCCAGCGGCCTCGCGCCGAACTTCGGGTCGTAGCCCGTCTCGGCGAGGAAGCCCTTGGCCGCCTCGGTGACCTCGACCCCGATCTTCTGGCTCTCGAGGTGCTTGTTGAGCCTGCCCAGCATCGTATCCACGATCCGGAGGACGTCCTCGCGGGTCAGCGGCTCGAAGACGATGATCTCGTCTACCCGGTTGAGGAACTCCGGCCGGAAGGACCGCTCGAGGGCGTCCATCGCCCGACGCTGGGTCTCCCCGAAGTCGACCCCGTCACGAGAGGTGAACCCGAACTGCTTCGTCGAGACGAGGTGCTGGCTCCCGACGTTCGAGGTCATGATGATGACCGTGTTCTGGAAGTTCACCGTCCGCCCCTGCGAATCCGTCAGCCGCCCGTCGTCCAGAAGCTGCAGCATCGTGTTGAAGACGTCCGGGTGGGCCTTCTCGATCTCGTCGAAGAGAACCACGCTGTACGGACGACGACGCACCACCTCGGTGAGCTGCCCGGCCTCCTCGTACCCGACGTAGCCCGGAGGGGCACCGACGAGCCTGGACACCGTGTGGCGCTCCTGGAACTCGGACATGTCGATCCGGATCATCGCGTCCTCTTCGCCGAAGAGGTACTCGGCGAGGGTACGGGCGAGCTCGGTCTTACCGACGCCCGTGGGCCCGAGGAAGATAAATGAGCCGACGGGGCGGTTCGGGTCCTTTATCCCGGCGCGCGCCCTGCGGATCGCCTCGGCGACGGCGCTGACGGCCTTGTCCTGACCGATGACGCGCTCGTGGAGCACGGCCTCGAGGTTCAGGAGCCGCTCGGCCTCCTCCTGCACGATGTTCGTCGCGGGCACGCCCGTCCACTCCTCGAGGATGCGCGCGATGTCCTCGCGCCCGACCTCGGGGGCGTTCGTCTCGCGGGACCCCGCCCAGCCCTGCTGCTGCTGGTCGAGCTCCTGCCTAAGCTGCTCTATGCGCTGCTTGAAGCCGGCGGCTTTCTCGTAATCCTCGGCTCGGACGGCATCGTCCTTCTCGCGCTCGAGCTGCGCTATCTCCTCCTCGATCCGGCGAACGTCCACCGGGGGCACCGTCGCGCGGAGCCTGACCTCGGCCGCGGCCTCGTCCAAAAGGTCGATGGCCTTGTCCGGCAGGTACCGGTCGGTGATGTAGCGGTCGGAGAGCTGCGCGGCCGCGATGATCGCGTCGTCCGAGATGTGCACGCGGTGGTGCGCCTCGTAGCGGTCCCTAAGACCGAAGAGGATCCCGATGGACTCGTCGACCGTCGGCTCGCTCACGAGCACAGGCTGGAACCTCCGCTCGAGAGCGGGGTCCTTCTCCACGTGCTTGCGGTACTCGTCGAGCGTGGTCGCGCCCACGACCTGAAGCTCGCCGCGCGCAAGGGCCGGCTTGAGCATGTTCGAGGCGTTGACCGCGCCGTCGGCACCGCCCGCGCCGACGATCGTGTGAAGCTCGTCGATGAACAGGACGATGTTCTTCTCCTCGTTCTGAAGCTCCTTGATCATCTGGCTCATCCGCTCCTCGAAGTCCCCGCGGAAACGGGTACCCGCGACCAAGGACCCCGTGTCGAGCGCGAGGACGCGCTTGCCCTTGAGGGACTCCGGCACGTTGTCCGAGAGGATGCGCTGCGCGAGCCCCTCGGCGATGGCGGTCTTGCCGACCCCCGGCTCGCCGATGAGGACCGGGTTGTTCTTGGTCCTGCGGCTCAGGATGCGGATAACGCGGCCTATCTCCTCGGCACGCCCCATCACCGGGTCGAGCTCGCCGTTGCTGGCCGCCTCGGTGAGGTCGCGGGTGACCTGATCCAGGGTCGGCGTCCGGCTATCCTGCCCGGGCTGACCGCCCCCGCCTCCGCCGAAGCCACCGCCGCCCCCGCCGAAGCCGCCACCACCGCCGCCGAAGCCACCGGGGCCGCCGAAGCCGCCGCCACCGGGACCACCGGCGCCGGGGACCGCCCCGCCGCGCTGCTGGAGAAGACGGGCGATCTCGCGCCTCAACGCCTCCGCGTCGCTCGCGCCGTTGCGGGCGAGAATCTGGTAGGCGTTACCGTCGCCCTCGCCGAGCAGGCCGAGGAGCAGGTGCTCGCTCCCGATCTGGGTGCTGCCCATCTGCCGCGCCGCCTGAAAAGCGAGCTGAAGGGCATGCTTCGCGCTCGGCGTGAATGTGTAGACCGCCTCGCCCGGGTCGCCGCGCTGCTCGCCGAAGGTGGACCTCATCCCGTCGACGTTCGCGCCGGCGCGCCCGAGGGCCTCCGTCGCGACGTTATCGCCGGTTACGATCCCGGCCAGAAGGTGGTCCGTGCCGATGGCGTTCGTCCGCGTCGTCCCGGCCGAGGCCTCACGGGCCCGCATGACGGACTCGCGCGCCTCGCCGCTCAGGGCCTCGAAGAAGTTCCCCGGCCCCCCGCCGCTCTGCTGCTGTATGAGGTTCTGCAGCATCTCGAACGGGTTCGCCCCGCCGAAACCGCCGCCCCCGATCATGCCGAGCTCGCGCGCGCAGTGCATGCAGAAGTAATGGTTGGCCTGCTGGCCGCCCTGCTGCTGCGTAATCTGCACGCTCGCCGGTCGAATGTTGCAATTTTCGCAAATCACTGGGTTAACAGCCTCCCGAAAGTATAAAAAGTTCTCCCTGGCCTTGTTCCCGAACCCAGAGCACGCTAACCCCTCGAACATCTAAGTCTGGAACGCTCATATTTTATCTCTTTTACCCGTTAGATCAAGGCGGATGCTATCGATGTCGGGGTATTGGGGTACCCTCTGGGCGGAGCACTTTCGTGGAAGATCATAAACGCGATGGGAGGTTTTTCGATGGAAGAGCAGGGGCTTGTCGGGCTCGAGGCGAGGTCAGCGGACGGTACGGAGGTTCTGGGCAGGATCTCCGAGGTGGTCACGGACGAGGAGACGGGAGAGGTAACGCACGTTCTCGTCGAGGGCGACGGGGGGGATCTGACGGAGGTCCCGATCTCGGATGTCACCCTCGACCCCGAGGCGGACTTCGCGAGCTTCGGCGCGGACGCCTCCGACGAGGAGCCCGGCGATCACGTAGAAGACCAAGTGGAGCCGCAGGGCTACGCGCCGAACCAGTCGGACGTGGACGACAGCGAGCACGAGGGCCAGTTTGTGACCTCCCCGACCGACCCGCACGAGGCCGCCGACCTCACGCAGGAGGCCTCCACCGAGGCGTCGGAGGCGTCGGGCTGGGAGGATGAGGGCTCGACCACCCCCGAGTCCGGCTACCCGCGCAACGACGTGTACATCGACCCGGACACCGGGGAGGAGAGGACCGACCCCGCCCTCGAAGACAACGAGACCCTCAAAGACGACGTGGCAGACCTCGTCATCGACACGGAGCTAGAGGTACGCGCCGTGAAAGACGGCGTCGTGGAGCTCACGGGGAGGGCGGCCACGCAGGAAGACCTCGACGAGTCGCTCGCGGAGATCACGGGCCTCGACGGCGTCCTCGACGTGGACACGACGGACGTAGACGTCGGTTAGGGACCGCGTCCCCCTGTGACGGATTGGGTGGATCGTGACCGTTGGCAAGGGCGTTCACCGGAGGTGCTGGTTAGGAGTGCGCGACCCGAGGAACTCGACCGGGTAGCCGAACTCTCGGTCGAGGCTTACGCCGAGCTCGCCCCCTTCCTCGAGCCCGGGGGGTGGCAACGCATGCGCGAGGGCATCCTCTCAGTGGCGAGGCGGGACGGGTGCTCGGTGATCGTGGCCGAAGAACGCGAGGGACTCGGGGGCTCGGTCGCGTACTTCCCTCCCGGCTCCGAGAAAGGCAAGGCTTATCTCCGAAGGAGTGGGCAGCGGTACGGCTTCTGGCCGTCTCCCCCGCCAACAGGGGAGAAGGTTTAGGCGAGGCGTTGATGAAGGAGTGCCTGAGACGCGCGGGGGCCAACGGCGCCGCAGAGGTCGGGGTGCAAACGAGCGAGCTCATGGTCGCGGCGAGGCCCATGTACGAGCGCATGGAGTTCGTACGGCGCGAGGAACTGCCGCCGATGTTCGGCGTCCGCTACTGGTCCCTCTCGCTCGAACTGTCCTGAGCCCTGCGACGGGCGCTAGCCGTGGCGTACCACGGTCCTTATCTTGAGCCCTCCGCGGACCTGCTGCGTGAGGTCGACGGTCATCTCCTCGGGATCGCAGGCGGCGACGAGGTCTTCGAGGAGGGTGGCGGCGAGGTCCTCGGCGAAGGCGCCCCTGTCGCGGAAGCCCCAGAGGTAGAGCTTCATCGCCTTGGATTCGAGGAGCTTCGCGCGCGGGCGGTAGCTGAGCTTGAGGTCGTAGAAGTCCGGCTGTCCCGTGACAGGGCAGATCGCGGTGAGCTCGTCCGTCGTGAACTCGACCGTCGCGTCCGCGCCGGGATGGTTCCACGGCACCGTGTCCAGGTCCTCGGCCCTTATGGGACCGCGCGTCTCGCGCCCGAGCAACCCTTTTTCGTCTTGCTGCTGCATAAAAGCTCCTTTTCGCGTGTGAGAGGTACCTCGACAGATGTTAACCGACGGGGGCGCCGGATCTAGCTGGGCTTGGGCGGGGGCATCGGGCGGATAAATAGCAGGGTGAGGGGCTGCGTCCCCGCTCCGGGGAGGCCGCAGGGGGCGCGAAGGGTTCTCGAGCACAAGCTTTGGGGAGAGGGAGACCAGACGAGGCTGGATGATCGGCCCGGTTGGTTCGGGCAAGGGGACGCGGGCCCAGGCGGTCGAGTGGCGCCTCCACTACAGCCGCCACTCGACGGGCGAGCCCGTCCCGGAAACCAGCATCATGCACATGGTGGTGCCCCTGCTCTACCTGGGGGCGGCTTCATCCTGGACGGGGCTTTCCTCAACATGAGGCAGGCCCGCGCGCTCGACGCGGCCTTCGAGGGGCGTCGCGGCGGCCCGAGCCGGGTGCCCATGCTCGACGGTTCTACCGCCGACGGGCTGACGAGGCGTCCTCGACGGACGCCTCGTCAGCAAGACCACCAACTACACCTACAACGAGAAGTAAGCCACGCCGGGACCCGATCAGGCCTCACCGATCCCCGAGAAAAAGGTTTGTCACTCCTACTACGGCTTACCGGCGCGACGGGCGCCTAGTATGGGGGCCGACGTGGAGCAATCCTGAGGAGGAGCAAGCATGGGTACGGGTAAGGCAGTCTACATCGGCGCTACGCTCGCCTCGATACTGGTCTCGATCCCGTTCTACCGTAGCGGCCGTCAGAACCTGGCGATCTTCGTCGGCCTCTGGGCCCCGACGATCCTGAACCTGGGACAGAGCCTCGTCGACGATCAGAGCTAA